>JAKAAS010000557.1 GCA_021802225.1 Bacillota bacterium | reverse complement strand
TCCGTGATTTAGTCATTACGACGGCGGGCGATTACTTCATGATGTGAATAATCAACGAACCGACCCTTTAGCGACTTAACTATTGTTTCATCACAAAAGGACGAAGGACACCCTTCCCCCTCCTGCATTTTTCGTTCCTTTTCTCGGATGAAGACACCTTGTCAATCCCGGCCGGGGCGGGGCTTCGTTATGCATATAAATCCGTACTCAAATACTTTAACCCTGAATCATTCACGGTAATGACGATGGTCGAGCCGCCTTCCGTGGTACGTAATAGTTTCAGAGCGGCATGCACATTGGCTCCTGTCGAGAAGCCTGCAAAAATTCCTTCCTTGCGGGCAAGTTCCCTCGCCGCCGTCATGGCATCCGCATCCGAGACTTGCACAAACCCGTCAATCAGGTCTGTGTCCAGAAAGGGCAAGGTCATGGTGTAGCCGCCGCCTTGAATTTTATGATTCGCATTAGTGATGGGGTGTCCGGCCAAATATGCGGCCGTCTCTGGCTCCACCACATAACACCGAATGAGCGCATTGTGGGCTTTGAAGGCTCGAGCACATCCGGTAAAGGTACCACCACTCCCCACAAAATCCAAAAACACATCGAACCGCCCCTCTGTCTGTTCCCAAATCTCTTGAGCTGTCCCGTATTCATGGGAATGGACATTACCAAGTCGCTGAAACTGATCCGCACGAAAGGCTCGGCGTTCTAGCGTCATTTGCTGTGCCACAGCTTCCACACGTTGCAGGTCTTCGCCCGAAACCTGTCCCGGAACAGAATTTGGGGCCTGATCGACCAAAATCACCTCAGCACCCAAGGCCGCCATCATCCGCGCCCGTTCGACCGAATTGCCTTTGGACATCACGGCCACAAAAGGATACCCTTTGACTGCGCAGACAATAGCAAGCCCGGTGCCCATATTGCCGCTCGTTAATTCGACAACCGTCTGTCCCGGGCTTAACTCACCAGACGTCTCCGCTTCATGAAGAATAGCGTAAGCCGCCCGATCCTTTTTGCTAAAGCCCGGGTTTAGATATTCTAACTTGGCTAATAAGCGGCCTCGAAGGCCTTTAGTGAGTCTTGACAACTCAACGATAGGAGTATGGCCGATAGCTTCATGAATGCCTTTTAAGATCGCCATGTAGTTATTCCGTCCTTTTCCCTGAGAATCGGTGTATCCAAACCATCTTCATGATACCCCATTCCCAAGACAGCCGTATGCAAAGGCACAGGTTAGATAGGGAAATGGCTTTTCGGGGCTTTTCCCCGACTCTTCAGATGACCCATAGCCTGAGCTCGAGCGTGCACGCCTAACAGACCATCGTAGTTACGCCGAGCCCGCGAATGCTTGGGCATCAAAGGCCGGGCAGCAGGTGACAACCACCCTGCCATGGATTCGAACAGACCCGTAATATCAAGACTCGCCAACCCATCGATCCGCGCAACACGCTTGTGATCTACGCGCTCACGAGCCAGGACACCCCCCAAAATAAAACATGTTCCGCCCCATTTCGGTTCGCCGATGCTGGTCCCGGGGCCAGCACGCGACCAAGTGTTGGCCCAGGTCGGAACGCGGCTTTGCCTCATGGCTGGAACACAAGCGCGTTGTCACTGGAGATCACCAACTTGGACTCATGCGGGCACAACTTCCAGAAATCAGATCCAGCGGTTTTATTGATGGCTCAATTGCCATGCCGATTACAGCACAGAGTCCCAGAAGCACCGCAGAGAACCGGTCCTAGGCAGCACGTGTAGTCCGTATGCGTAGAGAACTCACGCCGGTCTTCGCGACCCCTGCCCAAACGACATGGTCCGTTTGGGCAAAGACAGCCCGTGTCACAATCGGTCCTTCCCGCTGGTCACGAGGTCATGTTCACTTGACGGGTATGGATGGCGCAACAATAGATGGCGTATGCGTAGCACTTCTATACCCGGGAATGGATATTCTAACACTGAATAATGTATTTCACGGATTAGGGTGACGATGGCATCGACGGAGCAGGTATGAAGAGTGTAAAGGAAGAGCCGTCATGAGGATCAAACAAATCCCGGGTATATGTTTGCTGTTGGCCAGTCTGGCAATAGCTGGCGTACAGGCGACGAAAGGAACAGCGGTCCCATGCTACCGTCGAACCGTCATCAATGATTTTGACGCAGGCCCATCGCGCATTCTCCTCATTTTTCCCATGTTCTTAAGAGTTCCCACGTCTAGCCCTAAGGTATCCGCTTTGATCACCTCGACATTTCCCATTTTTGATGACCTGTGGTTCTCCCATACTTTTGATGATCCGAAATTTCTGACACATACCAAACAGGAATTTGTTGGTTTAGGGGAGACAAAAAGACATGTTCCCATCCGTTCCTGAAAGAAAACACCCATGCCCCAGGTTCGGGGCACCCACAGGAATGAAAAATGGGGGTGATTACACCATGCTGAAGACGGCCTCCGACCCATATCGCATTCCCTCTGGTGCGGCGAGCTCGCACAGGAGACGGAGTCTTCTCCAATCGAGCATCCCCAATTGTCGCTGACCCCTACCATAACCAAGGTCGCAAGGCTGTGAGACGCTACTCCGGAA
>JAKAAS010000556.1 GCA_021802225.1 Bacillota bacterium | reverse complement strand
TCCGGCGCAGTACAAATATGGAGTCCGTTATCGTAGAAAATGATGCGGACGCCGCAGCGTGGGGAGAGCTGTGGTTTGGTGCGGGGCGTGAGATCCAGGATATGATGTGCGTCTTGTGCGATGTCGGGGTCGGGTCCGGCCTGGTGATTAACCGCCAGTTGGTTCGGGGCCAGGATAACTCAGTGGGGGAAATTGGACACATTTTTGTGGATTCGCATGGCCCATCTTATACCTGCGGCTGCGGGCACGTGGGTTGTCTGGAAGCTGTCGCCTCATTGGGTGCGCTGAATCGGTATCTGGCGGCGGGAATGACTCAAGCTGAGGCGTTGGACCGGGTGGCCCAGTACATTGGGATGGCGCTGGGGAGCATTGTGAACGTGCTCTGCCCGCAAGTCGTGGTGCTGGGGGGAGCAATGATCCAAACTCACCCCGTACTTTGGCCGCTTATCGTGCAAAATACGAGGGCCCGGATATTAAATCACCTATTGCACAAAACCCAGTTCATCTTATCGCCCCTCGGAGAGAACGCACCCATTTTAGGATTAGCGGGGTTGGTGTTTGAACGGCGTTTGCAAGCAGACCCGGGAGCGCCGACCGATACCGTGCCGCCTTCTCAGTGGGGGCGCGCGAAACCCAATTCCCTAAAATTCTTCTAAAACCTGATAAAACCCAAAGGAGAGATTATCCCATGAGTCACGGAAGCAAAATTACTTTGGCCTGCGCAGGCCTTGCGGTGCTGGTGGCGGGATGCGGCGCCTCGACGGCAGCTGCCAAGCCGCCTGCGGCTTCTAAAAACATTACCCTTAACGTGCTGTACATGAATCAGGCGGGTTACACGGCGCAGGCTCTGGAGAAAATGGGGCAAGCCTTTGATGCCAAATATGCCGCCGACCATATGCATGTGCACTTCACCTTCCTGCCTTATGACCAGATGCATAATACGATCGTCACCGCTGCGGCGGCGCCCACGGCACAGTATGATGTGGTATTGTCCGACTTGATCTGGACGGCGCAATTTGCCCAAAAGGGTTATACGCTGCCGCTGAATGGGGATATTAGCAAATCCATCGCGAATCCTGCAGGGATCCCGGCGGCGATTTGGAACGGATTTAAGATTCATGGCAAAATCATGGCGATGCCGTTTCTCGCTAATTTCCAGAATCTTTACTATAATAAGAAAATGTTGCAGGAAGCCGGATTCAGTGGACCCCCGACGACCATGGCCCAGTGGGTGACGCAGATGCAAACGCTGAAGAAAAAGGGCATTGTCCAATATCCCTATGAAGAAGGGTGGCGCGAAGGGGAAGGCTTCACGTGTGATTACGTGGCCACGGCGGGCGAATTTGGTGCCAACCTGTTTAACAAGCAAGGCCAGCCGACGATGAATCAAGGAGGCGCCCTGCAGGCCTTGCAATTTATGCGCATGCTCTACAAAGACGGACTCATTAACCCCGCCTCTCTGGCGTCCGGTTCGACCACCGCCGCCGACACATTCATTGCGGGGCAGTCCGCCTTTAATACGAACTGGACGAATGTGACGGGGATGATGAATTCCCCTTCTGAGTCGAAAATTGTGGGCGACGGGGTGGTAGGCACGTTCCCGGTGCAGCCGGGGACCAATACGGTGACGGGCACGGCTTCGGTATCGGGCTTCCAAGGGCTGGCGATTCCGGCCAATGTGCCCGCTTCGATGCAAGGCTGGGCGTGGAAGTGGATTCAGTTTGCCACGTCCCCGCAGATTCAAGCGCAGCATTTGCACAGCCAATGGCCGATTTGGACGTCTGTCGTCAATTCGCCTAAAGAACAGCAGCTCAATCCCGCTTATGCCGTCTATGAGAAGAACCTTGCAGGTGTGTACAACCGACCTAAAGTCGCCAACTATCTTCAAGTGAGCGCCATTATTCAGCAGTATGCGCATCAGGCCATCGCGGGCACCATTCCCGTGCAGACCGCCGCCAATGATATGGTCTCGCAGATTAAAGCCCTGCCCCAATAAGTGTTCGTCCGGGGGCCTGTGGATCTGATTGGGCCCCCGTTTCATTACGAAGCACCGAATGAGGAGGAATAGGTTTCATGATACGGAGTGAGAAAACTCTTCGGCCGTCTTGGGCTCACCGATACTTTCGGGCAGTGTCAGGTGAGAATGTCTGGTTTGTTTTGCTCCTGATTCCTGCGGTGGTGATCCTCCTGGGCGTGATTGTGGTGCCGATGCTCTGGGCCCTGAAAATGAGTCTCGCCAATACCGTGGTCACGGTAGTAGGGGGGCGGGGCAGCGTGGGAGGGCAGTTCGTCGGGCTGCATAATTACGTGGTGCTCATGAAAGAGCCGCAATTTTGGATAGCTCTGCGGGAAACCCTGTATTTTTGGATTGTCTCCATCCTCATCGAACTGACCATTGGGATCGGCATGGCGGTGTTGCTCAACCGTCCATTCCCGGGATTTTGGCTGGTGCGGGCCATCATTTTTATTCCCTGGGCTGTGCCGACCGTGGTCAATGCCACCTTATGGGGCATGATCTTCAACGGTAACAGCTATGGCGCGCTCAATGACTTATTGTTGCGGTGGCACTGGATTAA
>JAKAAS010000555.1 GCA_021802225.1 Bacillota bacterium | reverse complement strand
TTTGCTTCCGCATCAAAAATATCCACGTCATCATTAACGACTACCACATGTTTCAAGTCTTTATCGGAAGCAAATGCCGCTAAGGCGGCTTCCATCCCATCCGCATTAGTTTCTTTTCTAATGGCAATTACTGCATGGAATCGCCCAACCCCGCCCATGGTGATGTGAACTCCCGTGACATTGGGTACCACCTGGCGTACCGTCTGCAGCAATACCACCTCACGATTCAGCACCATCGGCAATCGCTCTTCATAACTAGCAGGCATCACGGTATGCGTGAGATAGTCTGGCCGATACGTAATCGCAGAGATCTCCGCCACGGGATGCAATCCACGCTGACTGTAATATCCTCCTAATTCCCCAAATGGTCCCTCAAGTTCCCTTACTCCCGGCAGCATCACCCCCTCCAATATACATTCCGCATCGGCTAATACGTCCAAGTCCACTGTCTTGCACCGTACGGTCGGCAAAGCTTGCCCGAGTAAACCGCCAGCTACTGCCAGCTTGTCCACATGAAACAAATGGGTAGCCAGTTGGGAACTCAAGATAACGGCTGGCACAACTCCAAACATCACAGCAATTTCCATAGGCTGGCCTGCTTCTTCAAAGGATTGAAATTGCCGGGCCAGCTCTGGAGATGTTATGACCACATTAATGCGATTCCCAGATAATATCTGCATGCGTCGAATCGATGTAAATTGCTTAGAGCCATCCAAACTTTTTACGACCATGACACCAGCCACATAATAAGGCCCCGAATCGCGGCCATGATATGTGAGTCCCGGCAAAACCTCGCCAACTTCGAACGGTGGGTAAATGACAGTCTCCTGGACCGGTGCCGACGACGTTCTGTGAGTGCTGATAGGCCGCACAATCGCTTCCATGAGGTGCGGTAACAGCGCATCAGGCGTCGTCTCCATACTTTGCGCCATCAGGGTACGATCCCCTCCCATGCCAATTACCACAGGAGAGTTAAAGCCTCGGACATGATCAAACAGCAACGGTTGCCGCCCTTTGAAATGTTTGGCAATAGCCGCCACTTCATATTGCGGACTTACTTCTACCGAGATCCGCCGCAACCACTGACGAGATTCCCAGTCTTGAACTAAGTCACGAAACGTGGTCAGCATAGGGGCCTCCTTAGCTATCCGGGATCCAATCGGCGCCTCTCAGTCAGTCGTTGGCGGAGCGGCGTCTCCCCACCGCGGGCCTAACGTATGCTCTATTTGCAATGAATCGAGCACACGAGCCACCATAAAGTTCGTCAGTTCCCAAATTTCCTTCGGCTTTTGATAGAAGCCAGGCGATGCAGGCATAATTTGTGCACCTGCCAACATTAGGCGCTCCATATTTTGCAGGTGAATTAGGTGTAACGGTGTCTCCCGTGGCACAACAATCAAACGGCGGCATTCCTTGAGCTGAACGCTAGCCGTCCGCGACAACAAAGTGTCACCAACACCATTGGCAATGGCGCCCAAGGTATTCATCGAACACGGTATAATAACCATTCCCTGCACAATAAACGAGCCACTCGCGATCGGGGCAAACATATTGTCATTGTTCCACACCGTCCCAAATTCCTTTAATTGTTTCTTATTAACCCCACATTCGAATTTGAGAACCTGTTCTCCCATCCGAGTCATGACAATATGTAACTCTGTGTTGAGTTCTGCCAACGTGCGCAACAAAGCGTACCCGTAAATAGCCCCACTCGCTCCCGTCATGCCCAGTACGATGCGCATGCTCTGGCCCCCTAACTCGGTCATTCATGTTTTAGTAGGAACTCTTCAGCCACATCCCCTAAGGTCCGCCTGCTATTCATTGCTTCTCGGCGAATCATATTGTAAGCTCGATCCTCATCAATCAGATAACGTTTTTTAAGCATGTCCTTAGCCATTTCAATAGTTTTTCGCTCACGCAACTTTCTTAGCAACCGTGTATTGGCAGTTTCTAACGCACATTGGTTATTGGCCACCATAAGTGCAATGTCAAAAGTTGCTTTGAGTTCTAAAATTCCCTGCGATGGTACGATAATGCCCAAGCACTGCGCCCGTACACTGAGTTCGATAATAGAAGGACTTAATGCGGAAACAAAAAGCACCTTAGGATTGGACCATGGGAGGCGCTGTAGTGACTTCGTGTCTACGACAAAGATGTGCCGAATGTCTTTGTCCGCAGTACCCTGACAAATAGGATACTCTAAGCGTGTCAGGATATCATGTATGTAGTCCGTCATCGTGGCATTGGAAAGAAAGATAACAATCCCCTTTATCAACGCCTGTGACCTGATCGTGATATCCTCACTTGTCATCATAATCCACCACCACAGTTATTTCAAAAACAGATTGACATCATGCGCTCTGTTACGTTCACAAATAATCGCCGCCAGGGTAATTTTGAGTGTATAAGGTATGCGTGCACTAAGCTGCTGCCGTCACTCTACACACGGTTTCGACGACGACCTTCACGAGGTGCTGTGCCAATATCTAGCGAAATCTCAGGCGGATTGAGGATTGCTGGCTAACCAGAACTGCTCGTACTCGGCGACGGTCATAATTTTACCGAACAGCGCAATGTC
>JAKAAS010000554.1 GCA_021802225.1 Bacillota bacterium | reverse complement strand
GGCCCACCGTGGGCGACCTCCGATACAGTGGACGCGTTTACGCCTCCAATAATCATCACAGGGTGGGCCGTCCGTTTTAAAATGGCCTCCAAACTAGCGCGGGAGCGGGGCAACATTCCCGGTTTAGACCGTGTGGCATAAGCATGACCCCAAATAAACCAATCCGCTTCGCGATGTCGTTCATACTCCTCCAGAGAATGAACGGAGGCTGCGATAGGACGGTCCCATTGATCTCGTACTCTCCGTGCTGCCAGATGATGGCTGGGCAATTGCAGCCCATCAGCCTTCAGCGCCCGCGCTGCCAGAACATTTCCCCCGATCCAAAGCGGCACCTGCGGAATGAGACGGGAAATCGCCTGACCCCACTCGAGCCATTCAGCAGGAGATAGAGCGGGTCCACGCAGCCATAACCCGTCAAGAGATACTCCCACAGCAGGTAAATTCCGCCAATGGCGTGGATCAAACCGGGCAGTGTCGATTAAACCCCACAACACTCCAGCTACTTCCCTTCCACGTTCAAGGTTCCGCCGCGTTGACGGAACTCCTTGGCCTTTTCCTGCATGCCCGGCCAGAAGGCCGATTCGGGTGGCACTTCGTGTTGCTGAGCCCAATCCCGAATGTCTTGGGTAATCCGCATCGCACAGAACTTGGGTCCGCACATGGAACAAAAATGCGCAGTTTTTGCTGGTTCCGCCGGAAGGGTCTCATCATGAAAAGCCCAGGCCCTTTGGGGATCCAGGCTCAAGTTGAACTGATCCGTCCACCGAAATTCGAAGCGCGCCAAAGATAACGCGTTGTCCCAGCCGTGGGCCTGCGGATGGCCTTTCGCGAGATCAGCCGCGTGAGCAGCAATTTTATAGGCGATGACTCCATCTTTGACGTCGTTCCGATTGGGCAGTCCCAGGTGTTCCTTGGGGGTGACATAGCACAGCATGGCCGTGCCATACCACCCGATCATCGCGGCGCCAATCGCTGAGGTGATGTGATCGTATCCGGGTGCGATATCGGTCGTCAGCGGTCCCAAAGTGTAAAACGGTGCATCGTGACAAATTTCTCGTTCCCGTTCGACGTTTTCTTGAATTTTATGCAAAGGCACATGCCCCGGCCCTTCAATCATGACCTGCACGTCCTGCTTCCAAGCCACTTGCGTCAGTTCCCCCAAGGTGTCCAGCTCAGCAAATTGGGCCCGATCATTGGCATCGGCAATCGACCCTGGCCGCAGTCCATCTCCCAGGGAAAACGTAATATCGTAGGTCTTCATGATTTCACAAATTTCTTCGAAACGGGTGTAAAGAAAGTTCTCTTGGTGATGCGCCAAACACCACACGGCCATGATGGAACCTCCGCGCGAGACGATACCGGTCACCCGGTCGGCCGTTAGGGGAATGTAGGCCAAGCGCACGCCAGCATGAATGGTGAAATAGTCGACTCCTTGTTCCGCCTGTTCAATCAAGGTATCGCGATAGAGGTCCCACGTGAGCTCTTCCGGTTTGCCTCCAACCTTCTCCAACGCTTGATAAATGGGCACGGTGCCCAAAGGAACCGGCGCGTTGCGAATAATCCACTGCCGTGTGGCATGAATATTTTGCCCGGTAGAGAGGTCCATCACAGTGTCAGCGCCCCACAATGTGGCCCAGCGCATCTTATCGACTTCCTCGTCAATAGAGGAAGTCACGGCGGAATTTCCGATATTGGCATTGATTTTCACATGAAACCGCCGCCCGATAATCATGGGCTCGGATTCGGGATGATTAATATTGCTAGGAATAACGGCCCGGCCACTAGCGACTTCTTGGCGCACCACATCGGGGTCGAATCCCTCACGCAGGGCAATGAATTCCATTTCCGGCGTAATGATTCCTTGCCGCGCGTAATGCATTTGCGTCACAATGTGGCCCGGTTTGGCTCTCAGCGGCCGGCGTTCGAGCGACGGCAACACAGATGCTTCGCCCCGCCCATTGTCTCTTGGCTGCACGGAACGGCCCACATATTCTTCCACATCATTCCGGTCCAAGATCCAAGGCCGCCGAATCACAGGAAGTCCCTGCCGGATATCCGTGGTGATAGCATTATCCGTGTAGGGGCCGCTCGTGTCGTAAACGCGAAAAGTTCCGTGGCCATTGCCGGAATCTAACGCAATTTCCCGCATCGGCACAAAAATATCGGGCCGACTCCCCTGGAGATAGACTTTGGAGCTCTTGGGAAAGACCTGATAAGCATCGGATTGGGATTTATCAGTGGATGGCAAGCTGTATCCTCCTCACATCGCAATAGACGGGAGGACCGAATTCCTGATGGAATAGGTGGCAAAAAGGAGAAATGATAGGCAGTAATATAATCATATTTTCCCTCCGCTGGCATTATCCAGATCAGGTTTTACGGTCGGTGGCGGTAGTCCACCCTCTCAGCCCAGTTCCCCGAGCTCCCGTTAAGACCACTATGCCCTGCCCGAGCATTTTTAGCAAGGGGCATTCGCAAGTAAATTGGTGAAATTTTAGGAGGATAGTGAAATCAGAACCAAGACGGCAACAAGAAGTCGACTAGTTCACCATTCATGCTGGCGTGCGCTTGGCCTACATTC
>JAKAAS010000553.1 GCA_021802225.1 Bacillota bacterium | reverse complement strand
GCGATGTTTACACTCTCGGATGAACGCCGCGGAGCATGGGGCTGGGCAGCGTATCTGTTCACAACCTTCGGCATTGCAGCAGCCTGGCTGGCGCGGTGGATTGGAGTGAATGGTCTGGCGGATCTGGGCTGGGCAGCCATTTTGATTGGCTTGGCTGTGTACTTGTGGGATATGGCTGCCCTGTACCGCCAGCGCAAGCGCCGGAAATTGGAACTGAACGCCCGGTATGCCCTTGTTCCGCTGGGATTTCTTGGCGTGCTCATCCTGGCGGCTGCGGTGGTGCGGATAGGAGGGGTGCTGACACGGCTGGATATCGCGCTCGCATTTCTCGCCCTGTACGGGTGGCTTGGCGGTCTGGCGCTGACGCAGCTATATAAAATCATTCCCTTCCTGACGTGGCTCAATCAGTTCGGCAGCCGGCTGGGCAAGGGGCGCACCCCGCGCGTCCAGGATTTGGTGAGCGAGGCGCGGGACCGCTATGCTTACGCTTTGTATTTTGCCGCAATCGCCGTGGGTACCGTGTGTCTCGGATTGGGGTCTTCCGCGGGATTCCGGGTGGCCATGCTGGCCGCATTCGCTGCCACGGCCGACATTGCGCGCGCTCTGTACCATGGATCCCATCCTGAACGGGAAGAATCCGGATTCGGCACGTCGGCTGTTCCGTTTCATAAGGCGCGTTAGCCGCGGTCCCTGGGAAGCGGCAATGGATCTGCTCCCTGTGAATGACGGATCTAGATTTTGGACAGTGGGGATGTGCGTCCGGCAAGATTGTGGCGGGAGCTGACCATCCCCGCTTATATCACTCATTGTTGTCCCGCCGGGGAACGCTGATATGACGGGTCACTGTTCCTATCTGAGCCGCCGTCCGACCTGAATGCCGGACGGCGGCTGCACGGTCTGGGGGAAGGGGCTTGGTGCGCCGCTGGCCCAAATGGCCAGCGGTATTCCCTTGTCCGCCCAGTGATGGATAAATTGTCATTTTGCGGGCCACCCTAACGTCCTGACAACGACTTTGCGAGAGGATTATGCTAATGCATATCGTGGTAATCGGCGCAGGGCCAACGGGACTGTCGGCGGGCTATGACCTTCTTCAAAATGGCCACCAGGTGACTTTGTATGAGCAGGACCCGAAATGGGTTGGCGGCATTTCGCGGACCGTCGTCTACAAGGGATACCGATTTGACATCGGCGGCCACCGCTTTTTCTCCAAAAACGCCGAGATTGAAGCCTACTGGCGGAACATCCTGGGAGAGGACCTGTTGACCAAGCGCCGGCTGTCCCGCATTTTCTACGACGGAAAATTTTACGATTACCCGTTGAAGGCGGGCAATGCGTTTAAGAACATGGGGGTGGTGAATACCGCCTGGTGTCTGGGAAACTACCTGAAGACCCAAATGTTTCCGAGGAAGCCTGTGCGCACTTTTGAGGACTGGGTGACCAATCACTTTGGTGCGCGGCTCTACGAAATGTTCTTTAAAACGTATACGGAGAAAGTGTGGGGAATGCCCTGCAGTGAAATTAGTGCCAATTGGGCCGCCCAGCGCATTCAGGGACTCAGCTTGATGACTGCGGTGAAGTCCGCGGTGTGGCCTGCCAGCCAGACGTCGGTGAAAACTCTGGCGGACTCCTTCCGCTATCCTAAACGGGGGCCGGGCATGCTGTGGGAACGGGTGGCCAGCCATATCCGCAGTTTAGGCGGCGACCTGCGGATGGGGGCCCGGGTTTCAAGCATTGCCTGGGAACCCGGAAGAGGTGTGAGTGCGGTAGATGCCTTTGGCTGTGCGGCAAAGAGGCCCGACCACGTGATTTCGTCTATGCCGCTGCGCTCTTTGGTGCGGGCCTTGAGCCCGCAGGCCCCGGCAGACGTGCGTGACGCTGCAGAAGGCTTGCATTACCGGGACTTCATTACCGTGGCGCTGATTGTGGACGCGCCTTGCCTGTTTCCAGACCAGTGGATCTATATACATGACCCCAAGGTCAAAGTGGGCCGGATTCAAAACTTCAAAAATTGGAGTGCGGATATGGTGCCGGACCCCGCTATGACGTGCCTGGGGATGGAGTACTTCTGCTTTGCGGGAGATGGATTGTGGACGGCGCCTGACCGCGAATTGCTGGCCTTGGCCGAGCGGGAGGCGCGCGCAACCGGGCTCCTCGGAAACGCGACGTGCGTGGACGGGACCGTCGTGCGGGTCCCCAAGGCCTATCCCGTGTACGATGACCACTACGAGCGCCACCTCCTGACCATCCGCCGCTATCTGGACAGCCACCTGCCCAATTTGCAAATAGCCGGACGCAACGGCATGCACCGTTATAACAACCAGGATCATGCCATGCTGACGGGGTTGATGGCTGCCAAAAATGTCTCGGGCGCTGCTTACGATCTGTGGGCAGTCAACAGTGATGCCCAGTACCTTGAGTCGGTTCCCAGCACACGCCGGGTGCCTCAGCGCATGGGTACGGTCAAAGGCTGAAGAAGTTGGCGGCGGAAGAGAGGCTAATGATGGCAAAAATCTGGCGTGAACGGCTGGCGGTCTTTCTCATCTTCGTGAGTCTGGGAATCATCTGGTCGGGCATCATGCCC
>JAKAAS010000552.1 GCA_021802225.1 Bacillota bacterium | reverse complement strand
AGATTCGCATCGGGCGCAATCGGAACCTGTCCCTGATGGTGGCGTTCGAACGCCGCGACCATCGTCGGCACCTGGGCGACCAGCCTCATGGCTTTCCGGTAGCTGGCTTCATAGGAGTTGTCATGGGAGTCCGGATCATAAATTCCCGCCAAGCTGACGGCGGTGCGCAACGCATCCATGGGATTGGTGCTGTCAGGCAGCGACATCAGCAAATCAGAGACGGGCTTGGCCAAAGGCCGCATGGCCCCCAGCGTCTTGTTGAACTCATCAAGCTGCTTGCGGTTGGGCAGATGGCCCTCCCAGAGCAGATACACGACCTCTTCAAAACTGGTCTGCTCCGCCAGGTCCTCCACACTGTAGCCTTGATAAACCAGGCGCCCTTCCTTGCCATCGATGAAGCAGATTTCCGAGGTGCCGGCTACGACGTCTTCCAGGCCTTCTTTAAATTCCACATCAGACATGGTGATTGGCCTCCTTTATCTTTTGTTGCTGGACCAAAAAGATTTGCACGCTTAAAAAGATTGACCCCGACAAATAAATTGTAAGCCGGACGATCTGATCTGGCACCGGATCGTCCGCGGCCTTATCCATACTCGTAATCTTCTGTCAAAAAAATGTCAGAAGTTTACGGGGTCGGGTTCGAACAGCCATGCTTGCTGGCCGTCGATCTGCATTCCGGTTGGGGGCAGAGACCCCCGGCGCATATGCCTTTGCACCTGATCCAACACAAAATCCTTCATCCGCGCCTGCTGCTCATCGGCGGAAAGCCCTGCGGGCGCCTTGGGCACATCGACCACCCGGGCCACATAGCGCTCCTTCCGGTACACACCCTCGAACACCCGCATCTCCACAGTCCAGTGATCCTCGTATGTCCCCACCGCCAACACTTCAATAGCCACTGCCATCGCCCCTCGCATCATAGTTCGCCCGCCGAGGTGTCTGCGGGAGAGAAAACGCTCTCCACCATTCTTTCCCTGATATTTTAGCGCCTAGGGGCAGGGAAGAGAATCATCCAATCCCCATGCCGTCCAAAATATCCGTTCAATTTCAAGGGCGGCTTGCGCCAGGTCCAAGTCCTGGTCCTGGCGGACCCACACGCCCACTATTTCCGCCAGCGCTCCGACCCAGCCGTGAGACCCGATCACGGCCTGCGTCCGGTCCAGCCCGCAGTCCACCAGGTCATTGACGATGAAGGCGCTGAATGCCTCCCGCACCCGCCACATCCTGTCCTCAAATAAAGGGTCCGCGCCTGCGCCCCGCACCAGCACCACCTGCGCCAATTCGTAGTCCCGGCGGAACACTTCCACGGCCGCCCCCAACGATCTTTTCAGTTTCTCGGCCGGATTATCCACCCCCGCCCGGGCCTTCATAATATATTCCATCACGTGCGTGTACAGCTGCTCCACCAGCGCCAGAAAACAGTCCTCTTTACTCGCAAAATACAGATAAAAGGTGCCGGTGGCGCACTGAGCCTGGTCCGCAATCGCGCGGATGGTGGCCTGGTGATATCCGTAGCGGCCGAATATCGTCTGCGCCGCCTTTAATAAGTCTTCTTTCCGTCCATGTTCGTCCACGGCTCTTTTCCCTTTCCCTAGCGACTATTGCTATAATACAAAGTAATACAAGGTAGAGGGAGTCGTCCATTGCTAAGGAATCGTATCCGGCGTGTCCCTGTCACGGTGCGGGGCACCCATTATATTCATGAGTACCTGATCCTGCCCGATGTGTGTGCGGTAATTGCGGAGATCCCGGAGGGCGTGATTTTGGTCGAGCAGTTCCGCCCCGCTCTTGGCAGGAAAATTTTGGAACTGCCGGCAGGCCGGCTGCGCCGGGGAGAAGACCCGGTTCAGGGCGCGCGGCGGGAATTGCAGGAAGAAACGGGATACCAGGCGGGGGACATGCGGCTGCTGTCGCGGTTCTACCCTTCAGTCGGGCTGTCGCGCCACAAAGTGCATCTGTACTACACCGTCAACCCGCAGCCTGGCCCAACCAACTGGGACCCAACGGAAGAGATCGACGTCAAAATCATACCGGTCAGCGAGGTGCCCAACTTGCTGATTGAAGGCCGCGCCGCGGACGCCAAAACGCACCTGGGCCTGGTATATTTCCTTAATGCCCGGGGCTGGCTGCTGCAGCGCGGGCGCTGGCGCCCGGTGCAGGACGCGCAGAGGCCGCCGGGGTAATTGGCCTCCCGGCGAGGGCATTTTTGCGATAAAATAAGGGTAAAGGCGCTCCAGGCGCTTTTACCCTGATAAACGCAGGTAACCCGTGGAGAGAGGGATGGAGCACCATGACGTGCGAGCATTGCGGCAGCATTATCAGTCCCGGCGGGGATAGTTGTCCACAGTGCGGGTTTGAGGTTCCTAAACCTGCGCCGCCCAAGAAAACAGCGAAGGTCGTGCCCTTCCGCCCGCGTAAAAAGAGCCGGCGCCCGGCCCCGGCGAAGCGGCGCCCGGCTGGCGGCACTTTTTTATGGTGGTTTATTGCGATTATCGCCGCGGCCGTAATCTTGCCGTACCTGGTGCCTATGCATCCCTGAGCAGCAGCCGTGTCAGTTGGCTTCGTCTGTCCACTGCTGCCCG
>JAKAAS010000551.1 GCA_021802225.1 Bacillota bacterium | reverse complement strand
AGGACCAGCGATGAATGGGCAGCATTTCCCCGGCGGTATTTCCGTCAAACGTCCATGGAGAAACTGTACCGTGGCGCGAATGTGCCGGAGAGATTGCCAGACGGAGAAAAACCACACGATTAGACAGTGCTCAGGAAACCGAAGCTTTTACACCACTTGACAGGACGTGATCCGGGTAGAGCAATGCCAATGACCACGCGCACCATAACTTCATGATCAGGATTGCCCATTTCCGAGAACATCACCGGATGACGGAGCACCACAATGACTAGTCCGGATTTGATTACAAGTTGCGGGTCGGCATGCGGGAGTGCAACCCCAACCGGGTGCGTTGGCAACTCTATATGATATTCGCGTTCTCGTTCACTTAACGCTTTTTCAAAGTTAGCGTGAACGTGAGTGGGTCCAAACAACTCAGCCACATAATTCAATACCGCATTGACCGTGCTTGCGCTCACGTCCAGGGCGATGCGTGTGTTTCTCGTTAGGTAAATCCGCTATTATGAAGTTCTCTTTCTTCACCCGTTGTCCTCCTAAGACTCGACCGCTTCACGAGATGAGTCCCTTTCATCTTAGGGCGTGTGCTTTAGGCTAATGGTCCTTCTAATGAGCCATGCAAAGACGAGTCCCAGTATTGAAGAGTATTCCCAAGCCGAGCACGCCTTCTTCCCCTGCGACACGAATCAGCCAAGGCAATAGGTTTCCCCCATCGACGAGTGATGTGATATAAACGGCTCCGGGCGGAAACTTGAATCCTACTTGCCGGGCCGCAATGGTCATCAAAGAAGAGAGAGCGGTGGCAATGTAGAGAGGTCGGAATCATGGCAGTGGCTCCTCCTACAATCGTTCGTACTACGTTACCTTGGAAAACAGGTGTCATTTAAGCCAAGATAAAGGGAATCGTAGCCAAATCAACGAACGGCAAAGTGCGGTTCCCCGGTAAGATGAAAGCTAAACCTAAGGTAATAGGAACTAAAACGACGGAAGCGGCGATGGCGGTCGGTGTGCCCATCAAGATTGCTGTATCCTTACCGATAAATAATTTACGTTGCGGAAACCGTTTTTGAAGGATTGACGAGGCGCCATCAGCCACAGGCATCAGCCCTTCCATTAAAACGGCGATCATACGCGGTAAAATCACCGTGATTGCGGCTACCGTAATGCCTAACATTGGAACGCCACTAAAGATTTCTCCCGCTAGTATGCCGATACGAAGCCCAAATATCAGCTCCATGACCATCGTGTCGCCAAAAATTCCGAATTGCTCTTGTAACCGTTCAGGAGAAGCATCCAACTTGCGAAATCCCGGAATTATGTCAAAGAATTTGTTGAGAACTAGAGCCATGACGAAGTAGGGCGTGGATGTTCCGTGAGGAAAGAAAATATTGTCATAACCAAAGTGCTTTTTGACCCAGGGCTGGCGCCAGTCCGCCATTGTCAAAATGAACACCATTGCTATTGTTTTAACAAAAAGCCCATTAGTGTAACTTTTCGTGACAGTTGCCACCAAGGAGCCGGCAAACGCAATATGCCAGTAATTCCATAAATCAATGTCCAAGGTTAGGGTCAGACCGGACAATAACATGACCAAATCACCGATCAGACCGACAGGAATTGCTAAGGCTCCGACCGTCGAACCGTAAGCAGTGACCGCCGTTGACGGCCATCCGACATCCAACATATTTAGCTGCACGCCACTATGATGAACCATTTGCTGGGCAACAGGACCGACGACATTTCCCAAAAGACCGATTCCTCAGTTAATTCCGACAACTCCAATACCAATACATACTTGATAAGATAACTCACATCCTAGGGACTACCATTATTGCCATAAGGTGGCTCTTCATGGTATACGTGGGATACCATGATGAAAATATGGGGGTGCCAGCGTGCCGACAAGAGCAGTGACTTTGCCACACGGTGAAGCCGCCATCGCGCCACGTCACGATCTTGGCCCGATCACGCAGGATAGCCCGGCCGATATCGCGCGAGGCTTCATTCCCCAAGCCTGTTGTATATTGTCAAGTAAAATTCCCCACGGCGGACCGCGTGGAGACCGCGATGCGTCACAATCCCCGGGGTGAAATTACGTGGCATAGGGATGCGGGGCCGCGTCGACACAGGCCCTCAGAAGTCGGTCCGCCAGGCGGGTCTGAAAAAAGCGTCGGTTAAACCGGTACACGAATTCTTCGAGATAGAGTTGGCGCCGGGCGCGACCGCGCCCGTGATAGGTCCCATCGATGAATGTTTTCGCCAGACTGATGACCGTGTTCACCCAATGAAAGACCTTGGGAGCCTCCGGATCCCCACTGAGGGTGACCCGGTGATCGGCCTGATGAGCTTTCGCTCCCGCAGCATAAATGTCCGATCCATCGCTGAGCCAGACCCCATACTGGTCGACCCGCCGTTGCAAGACCTCCAACACCGTCTCTTTCTGCACGGATTCCACGACTTCCAAAAAGGCATACTGCGGATGGCCGTGCTCGGTCAAACTCACTCCGACGATCACGGGATCTTGGTCCGTGCCCCGGCCCCGCTTGCCCGGGCCATGACTGACACCGCCAAAATACGCATCATCC
>JAKAAS010000015.1 GCA_021802225.1 Bacillota bacterium | reverse complement strand
AACCCCTAAGTCTTGCGCCAGAGACTGGCCACGTATTTTGACCCCTTGCCGTTCTGGCATCCCTCTCTCGAAGAGAAGGAGGAGACGGCTGGGAGCTATCCTCTGATCCTGCTGACGCAGCGCCCCATGACTCATTATCACTCCTGGGGCTCGCACAATGCCTGGCTGCGCCAACTTCTCCTCGAGAATCCTCTGTTCATCAATCCCCAGGCCGCCCAAGCTCTGGACCTTTGTGACGGGCAGTGGGTCTGGATGGAATCACGCCAGGGCCGCATGACCGCAACTCTGCGGTTTTCGGATGCGGTGGAGCCGGGGACTGTGTGGACGTGGAACGCGATTGCCAAGGCGCCGGGGGCGTGGGGGCTGCACGAGGATGCTCCCGAAAGCCAGAATGCCATTTTGGTGAATCATATTGTGCCCGACACACTCACCTCGGATGATGACACGGTGACCTTCAATAACGACCCCGTGACCGGGCAAGCCGGATGGTATGACACGAAAGTGCGTTTATACCCTTCAGAGCTGCATGAAGTGTGGCCTAAGGTGGAGGCGCGCACACCGGTGCGCGCAGATATGGCGGAGTGGAAGAGTCTGCGGTACTCCACACGGAAAGGGGCGGGACACTGATGCAGTTGACCATTATTACCGATTTGAACAAGTGTGTGGGATGCAAAAGCTGCCAGGTCTCCTGCAAGGAGCACAACACTTCCGGGGATTTCGGGCCAGTGCCCGATCACCATCCGTACCGGGAAGTGGACGGCATGTGGTGGAACCGGGTGATCTCGATGGAAGCGGGCGAATACCCCAATGTGGGGGTCATGTACCTGCCCAAAGCATGCATGCACTGTTACGATGCGCCGTGCGTGCCGGTGTGCCCGACTGGCGCCTCATACAAGCGTGAAGACAATGGCGTGGTGCTGGTGGACTATGATACCTGCATCGGGTGCCAGCTCTGCATGTGGGCCTGCCCTTACGGGGTCCGCGAATTTGATGAGGAGCAGGGTGTCGTCAAAAAGTGCACGATGTGCATCGACCGCATTGAAGACGAGACGCTGCCCGCCAGCGACAGGCAGCCGGCCTGCGTGCAGAGCTGCCCCACGCACGCCCGCACCTTTGGGGATCTGGATGACCCAGATTCTGTCGTGTCGCACCTGGTAGCGGAGCGGCAGGGCTTTACCCTCCTCCCGGAACTGGGGGCGCGTCCGGCGGTGCACTACCTGCCCCGGCGGCAGGTGACAGGACTGGTGGGCGAGGACGAAATTACGCGGGTGCTGGAGGAGGACTGCTGATGCGGCCCACTTGGCCTTTGCTGGCGCTGACACTGCTGCAGGGACTGTCCGCCGGGATGCTGTGTCTGGCAGCCGTTGCCCTGCTGGCGCCGGCTATGGATATTCCACGATCCACCCTCTTTGTCTGGCAAGGCGCGGCCTGGGTTGCCGGTGCTTTGGGGGGGATGGCTTCCTTCTTTCACATGCACCGGCTGGCGGCCGCCCGCTACGTGCTGAGGCGGCTGGGCTCGTCCTGGCTGAGCCGGGAAGCGCTTAGCACGGCAGTGTACATGATAGTGGTCTCCTTCGTGCTGCTGGTCCACCTGTTCTGGCCGCAAGACTTAGGGGTTTGGGACGCTGTCTCTGGGCTAGCGGCCGTTCTGGGCCTGGCCGCGGTGTACATCACCGCCATGCTGTATGCTACCATTCCGGCCATGCGGAGCTGGCATTCGCCCCTGACCGTGCTGGTGTTCGTGTGCGCGGGGCTTTTGAGCGGCGGAGCAGCCGATTATGCGATGGCGGCGGGGAGAAGCTCCGATCTGGCGCTGCGGGGGGCGGTCATGGGATTGGCCGCGGTCTTTGGCATCTTGCTCAGTTTCCAGGCGCGTCTATTCCGCCAGGCGGCTGGCGGCGTGCTGTCGGCAACAGGCACGGGGCTGTCCGGGCGGCCCTACCGGCTGCAGGATTCAGGTACGAGCCGCCGGCCCTACCGCACCCAAACTCAAATCTGGCCGGAATTGCCGGCCCGCCTGCGGCGGTGGCTGTATGCCTTAGTGTTTGCCTTGGCGGTGGCTATACCGTGGGCGGCAGCGATCTGGCTGCCAGGCTTGGCGGGAGGCATTGTGCTGCTGGCAAGCGTGGGACTGGGGGTGGGTTTGAGCCGCTGGCTGTTTTTCGGGGATGCGACCCACAGCTCCCGCGTCTGGTTTGCCGACCAACCCAAGACGCCATCTCCAGTCCGGCGGGAAGGCAAACGCGCCTACAAGATGCAGTGAGGGCAGATTCGGCACCAAATGGAGCGTCATAGGGCTGGCAGATTCTGTCTGGAAGGAAATCTTAATGGAGGTGGGGTTGTGGCAAGAGCGGCGGGAATCCGGCACTTGTGGCGCGCGTTGCCTCTCGAGCGATTCAGCTCGCGGGGCAATTATGTCTGGATGGTTGTGGCGACCGTGTGTATTGGGGCCTTTATGGCCGCCTTGGATGCCAGCATCGTCAATGTGGCACTGCCGGATCTCAGCACGTATTTTCACTCCAGCGCGTCACTTGTCAGCTGGGTGCTTATCGCCTATCTTTTGACGCTGGCTACACTCTTGACGCTGTTTGGCCGGCTTGCAGACATTCTGGGGAGAAGACCTCTGTACACTTTCGGGTTTCTGGTGTTCATCGCTGGCTCGGCCGCCTGCGGCGCGGCAGTGGATTTGCCCATGCTGATTGTCTCCCGCGTTTTTCAGGCGGCAGGCGCTGCCATGCTGCAGGCGAACTCGGTCGCGATTATCACCGCCGCTGTGCCCCCGTCCATGCGGGGCCGGGCCATTGGCTTCCAGGGTTCGGCGCAGGCGATTGGCCTGTCTCTGGGCCCAGCCATCGGCGGTGCGCTGATCGGGCTATTCGGCTGGCGGGCTATTTTTTATGTCAATGTGCCGGTCGGCCTGATTGGCACGCTGATGGCTGCCATGATTTTGCCCAAAGACCGGCTGCAAGGCCATCAGGCCACTTTTGACTGGTGGGGCACGGTGCTGATGACGCCGGTTCTGGTGCTGGTGATGATGGCTTTGACCGAAGGCAATAGCTGGGGATGGACTTCACCCCTGATTATCGGCATGTTTGTGGGCTCGGCCATATTTCTGGCCGGATTTATCTGGCGGGAACTATCGTTCCGGGCGCCGCTCGTCGATATGCGCCTGTTCAAGATCGCCATCTTCAGTCTAGGCAATTTTACCGGCCTGCTCTCGTATCTGGCGATGTTTGGCGTCCTGTTCCTAATGCCGTTCTATTTTGAGCGTGTCCTGAGCTATAATTCGGCCATTACCGGTTTGATCCTTACCGCCGTGCCTTTAGGGATGACTGTGGCCGCGCCGAAAGCCGGTGCGCTTGCCGACCGCTATGGGCCACGCCTGTTGACGACGGGGGGCATGGCGCTGACGGGCATGGCCAGTCTCATGCTGGCGTGGACTATCGGACTGCACGCCAATGTGGTGCTGATGGTGATTGAACTAGTCCTCGTCGGGGCTGGTCTCGGAATTTTCACCCCTCCCAACAATTCATCGGTCATGGGCAGTCTGCCCAGTTCCCGTCTGGGAGTGGGCGGGGGAATTCTGAATATGGCGCGCTCATTGGGAATGGCCATGGGCACCGCCATTTCCGGCACGATCCTCGCCGTCTTCCTGGTTGCGAACGGGGGCGTGGAGAAGGCTGGGGGACCCAAGCCGCCGTGGATTCCCTCGACCCGGTTTGCGCTGTATGTTCTGGTAGTCTTGTCGCTGTTGGCCGCGGGACTGTCCATTTTCCGCGTAGCGGGAAACCAGAAACCCTCTGCAGGCCAGGAGCACGAAAACATGCCGCTGGAGTGGTAGCAGCAAAGCGGTGCGGCGCGTTCCAGAATTGACCCGGGCCTATGGGAATCCTACAATGAGAGATATGAGAACGTGCGGGGGGAAGGCGGCATGGCCTTTTCCCCGCATCCATCTCAGCGAGGAAAAGGGAGGAGGCCCGGTCATGTGCGGATGTTGCCCACTGGGTGGTGTAGGGATAGGCTGCGGGTTGCGGGCCCGGCGCAACCGGTGGAGCTAGGCGGTTGGACTGTCTCGGAACTGCTCACCCGCCTAAAGCATCCCGGCCCATCTTGGGGCGGGGGCACTGCTGGGGCGATTGTTGCCGCCCAAGGGTGTGCGCTCATTGTAAAAATCGCGGGAGTCGCCAGGATTCCGATTCCAGAGGCTGTGTCCTTGGGGCCAGACCTCTTGGTCGCCCTGGCCGAAGAGGACCAGCAAGCCTACACCGCCATGATCAGGGCCCGGCGGGATCCGGTTCTCTACGCGCAGAAACTGCGGGAATCTGTCGCATCTTCCTTAAAAATTGCGCAGCTGTGCGAGCAGGGGATCCAAGCTGCGGCCGATCTTATGGCCACGGTCAAGCCCGTTTTGCGCGCGGATTTGCTGGCAGCATTCCACCTGCTCTATGCTGGATGTCAAAGCGCCCTCATCAATATAGAGACGAACTTTAATGAGGCCGACACTTACGGCCAAGCGGACCGCGAGCTGTTGGTTTGGTGGAAGCGCCGGCTCCGGGCACTGGCCCGAGAGTGGGCAGCATACAGTGAATCGCCCGATGGGGATGATTAGGGCAGCGGGCGGAATATTTCGGGAGTTCAGCGCGACGCCTCTTGTGGCCTCGCATCCCACACTGCAGGCATTATGGCATGCCGTTTCGGGAGCCGAGACCTATTAGGTGATGCTGACACTGCGGGCAATGGTGCCGAGCCACGACTGGTCTTTGGCGGGGACCACCATGGACAGGGCGACCCATCCATGCCCGGGCCACTCGATGTCCAACGTTTGGGAAGCCGTGCCGCTATTGCGGCTTATTGGCGTGCCGAAGGCCTGGGCTCCTAGCGGCTCGGTCGCGGCTGAAGCCTTAGCGGGGACCACCCTCAGGCTGACGTAGTCGGCCGCTTGGCCTCCTGAGAACCCCCAGATCCACTGGCCGGGAGATGACGAGCGCAGGGCGCTCATCGTTTGCGGCAACGCAACGCTTAAGGTGGCGCCTTTGAAATGTTCGGCACGGCTGACCCACCCGCCCGTTGTAGACGGGACCGGGGAGACGGGGGACGACGGAGCCTCCGAGGGGGCAACGGCAGAAGAGCTGGGGGTGGTTTGCGCAAGGTGGGACCCGGAAGTTTTGGTCCGGGGAGAGGTCTTCCGGTTTTGAGGGCTGAGCGCGGTGAGCGGCCCAGTCGCCAAACGGGTCGTCGTCAGGCTGTGAATGACAAAGCCAGCCAGACCTAACAGAGCGATGCCGAGCGCCCCGGCGATCCAGAATAGAGAGGGAGGCCGCCCTGGCGGTTTGCGGACGCGAACCGGTTCTTCCGGCAGGGCTGTGCCGCAATAGCGGCAGAACCGGTCGCCTACTCTAACGGGCTGGCTGCATTGAGGACAGGTTGGAAATCTCTTGCCATCGGTAGGGCCTTCACCCAATTTGCATACCCTCCTAACACGGTTTACTACCATTGTAACCATTGCCGGGCCGGCTGGCTTGCTGAATGTGCCTCCCCGAAGAGAAGGTTTTCCCCACGGCATCCGCTGGCACAAACGGGGGTTTGATGGGGCCTGCACCCGTTTTTCCAGGCGGGGTGATGCCGGACAGACCAGAACAGCACTGGCGGCGGGTGGGGATGGTCCGCTCCAGTGCTGTTCTGGTTGTTCCGCCTTCTCCTGTCAGCCGAGTTCAGACGGGGACGCACAGGCGCCCTCAGCCGAAATGCGCAGATGTTCCAGTTCCTGCACATTGTGCGTGTCGAGAAGAATCGACAGCGCTTCGAGACGGGTCATTACCAGAGCCGAGACCGTGTCTTGGCGTTCGAGTGCCGTGCGGGCTTCCGCGACCCATTGGGCCATCAGGTCATGGTCGCGGTGCAGGGCACTCATGGCGGGGATGTGGCGGTACAGTTCAGCCTCTTCGGCCTGCGCGTGCCACAGTTCCCGCTCACTCCAGATAGCTAAGATCGCTCCTGCCAGTTCATACGCTTCACTGTGCCGTCCTGCCTGCAGTGAGTTGCGCAACAGGCGCATGGCCGCATCGAGGTCGGCCGTCACCGAGTTGTGGATCGCTTGGTGGGTCTCCACCTTTGCCAATCCGCAGAGGCTTGACATGGCAGGCCATCCTTTCTGGGCAGCTGCGCCCCGGGGACTCATGACACTCCGGACTTAAAGGTCATGATCCACATCGACATCCCGACCAGCCCTATCGCAATCACAATGCCCAGTCCCAGGGTCACAATGTGCCAGGTAGACCCACGGCTTTCCCGCAGGTGCATGAAAATCCCCAGCTGCAGCGCCGCCTGCCCGACGGCTAAAACGAGGATGACCACGAGAAGGCCGAAGGCCGGCAAAATGTGGTCGACGACCGCGAGCAGGGCGGCGATGGTAAGGAGCAGGGAACCGACATAGCCAAAAATTTGCAGCCACGGGAATCCGTCTGATTCAAAGTGGGGGGCCAAGAACCGGGCTTCCACCTCGTCGCCGTTCCCGGTGGGGCCGTTCGGCGAGATGGCAATAACCTTGTGCCTTTTGTTATCCCCGTTGTTGAACATGATTGTCATCCTCCCTTTGAGACGCGATAGCAGGCTAAATCTTTCCGTTCAGGTACACGACCGTAAAAATGAAGACCCAGATGATGTCGAGAAAGTGCCAGTACAGGGCAAACATGTACATTTTACGGGTCGTGACCGTGGTCAGGCCCCGGCCCATCAGCTGGATAATGAGGGTAATCGCCCACAGAATGCCGAATGTCACATGGGCGCCATGCGTGCCGACCAAGGTGAAGAAGGCGGACAGAAAGGCGCTGTGGTGCCATGAGTCTCCCATCGCGATATAGGACACAAACTCCCGGACCTCGGTGGTGACGAATCCCACACCCAAGAGAAGGGTGACCGCCAGCCAGATGATGGTGCCGCGCTTGTGGTTGCGGCGCATCTGGTAGACGGCAAGCCCGCAGGTGAAGCTGCTCGTGAGCAGCAGCAGCGTCTCGACAACGGCGGGACCCAGTTTGAACAGCTGGTCCGGCGAAGGGCCGGCCATGCCCACGCGGCTCTGGTACACCGCATAGACGGCGAATAGACTGGCGAACAGGAGAAGGTCTGTCGCAAGGAATGACCAGAATCCCAGGATCTTCAGACTTTCATGATTGTCCGTAAATTCTAAGGGCAGCTTGGCGGTTGAATCGGGTTCGACGGGTAAATTCATCCTTGTAACCTCCCGAATGCAGATTCCGTGTTCTGGATTTCCTGACGCGGCACTTCTTTGTGGTCATCGTAGTCGAAGGTTCCCACCAACATGCAGACGACGAATCCCAAGAATCCGGCACCGGCAATCCACCACCAGGAAAACACCATGCCTACTGAAAAGACGAAGAAGCTGAGTCCCATCAGAAACGGAATGCCCGAGGATTTGGGCAGTTCAATGTCGGTGATTTCCTGGGGTTTGATTTGCACCACATTGGTTTTTTGCTCCTGTTTCATGGCCCACCAGGCATCACGGTCGGTCACCACGGGAATGCGCGCAAAGTTGTACTCGGGTGCCGGCGAAGGTGTCGACCACTCCAGAGTGCGCCCGTTCCAGGGATCGCCTGTGACATCAATCTCGCCATGAATCTGGCTCCAGACGAAGTTGTACACCATGACCACAAATCCGGCTCCCATGACGAAGGCGCCAATGGTGGATATCAGGTTCAGGCTGCTCCACCCGAAACCGTGGGAATAGGTGTACATGCGGCGTGTCATGCCCATGAAGCCCAGAGCGTACTGGGGCATAAACGTGACCCAGAAGCCGAGGAAGAAGAGCCAGAAGGCCCACTTGCCCTGACGCTCATTGAGCAGCCGCCCCGTGACTTTGGGCCACCAGTAGTAGACACCGGACATCAGCCCGAAGACCGTGCCGCCGATGATGACATTGTGGAAATGGGCAATCAGGAAGTAGCTGTTATGGAACTGGTAGTCGCCCGGCACTGCTCCCAGCATCACGCCGGTGGCGCCGCCGACGACAAAAGTGGGAATGAAGGCCAGAGCCCACATCATGGCCACTGTCATCTTGATGCGTCCGTTCCACATCGTAAAGATCCAGTTGAAAATTTTAATGCCCGTGGGAATCGCGATCAGGATGGTGGAAAGGCCGAAAAACACGTTGACGGCGGCGCCAGCCCCCATCGTGAAGAAGTGGTGCACCCAGGTGCCGTAGCTCAGGAAGGTGATGGCGAGCACGGAATACACCATGGTCGAATACCCGAATAGTTTCTTGCGGGAAAATGTCGCGACCACTTCGGAGAAAATGCCGAAGGAGGGGAGAACCAAAATGTACACTTCAGGGTGTCCGAAGAGCCAAAATAGGTTCACATACATCATCGGCATGCCCCCGCGCCCTATAGTGAAGAACGCCGTGCCGAACAGCCGGTCAAACAGCGTCAGCACCATGGCCACGGTCAGGGGAGGGAAGGCAAACAGAATCAGGACCGACGTCACCAGGGTAGTCCAGGCGAACATAGGCATCCGCATCAGGGTCATTCCGGGTGCCCTCATGCGCAAGATGGTCACCAGGAAGTTGATGCCGGTGGCCGTCGTGCCGAGTCCGGTCACCACCAGCGCCATCAGATAGTAGTTTTGACCGACTCCGGGATTAAAGGCCAGCTCGGTCAGTGGAGGGTAGGCGGTCCATCCCGCATTGGGCGACCCGCCGATGACAAACGATATATTGAACAGGAACGCTGCGAAGGCAAAGAGCCAGAAGCTGATGGCGTTGAGCCGGGGGAAGGCCACATCGCGCGACCCGATCATCAGCGGGATGGCGATATTGAACATGGCGAAAATCAACGGCATGGCCATGAAAAATATCATGATGGTTCCGTGCGTGGTAAAAATTTCATCGTAATGCAGGGGACCGAGGAGATGATTGTTGGGGACGGCAAGCTGGGCCCGCAGCAGCAGGGCGTCTGTGCCGCCCCGGAAGAGCATGGTGACGGCCCCAATGAGGTACATGATTCCGATTTTCTTGTGGTCGACCGTTGTCAGCCACTCCCGCCATAAATATTTCCAGCGGTGCCAGTGGGTCAGGTAGAAGATAATGGCGGCGGATGACAGGATAATCAGCACGTCGGCGCTCAGTTCCATGTTGCGGGTGGTGCTGGGCGGGAATAGCAGTGCGAGAAGAGATGACATGAATGTGTCCACCTTTCTGTCAAAAATGCCTCAGGGGCTCCACGTTACTTCGGAGTCGGCTGCATTTCCATATACATTCCGCCTTCCAGCGTAAATCCGTGGGTTTCCGCGGGGAATGTGGCGGCAGGATAAGCTGAGTAGTAGCGGGGCGCAATCCAGTTGAACTTCAGAAGCTGGCGGTAATCGGCCATGGTCATTTTAGGCTGGGTCGTTTTCACATTCGTGACCCAGGCATTGAAAGCGGACGCGGGGACTGCATGCACATTAAACGTCATATGCACGAATCCTGAACCCGAGAAATTTCCGCTGCGTCCCCAGTAGAGGCCGGGCTTGCTGGCTTCTAGCCACAACGGCAGCACCTCGCTGGGCATGGTG
Source organism: Bacillota bacterium (assembly GCA_021802225.1). The sequence goes on along the minus strand of JAKAAS010000015.1, from coordinate 2,528 downwards.
TACTCCATGCCTCCAAGCTGCGGCACCCAGAAGGTGTTCATGGGCGAGTCTGCGGTGAGCTCAAACAGGACAGGCCGGTTGGTCGGGACATCGATATAGTTTACGGTCGCGATGTGCTGGCTGGGGTATTCAAACAGCCATTTCCAGTCCAGGGAGGTGACGTCAATCACGATGGGAGCCTTGCCTTTGGGGACATGGGCTAACGCGAATGTCTTGTTCCATGTCGGCACGGCAATAATGACGGCGGCAACGACGGATACGGCGATGACGCCGAGCTCCAGCTTTTTGTTGTGGTCCCACAGGGGGCGGTAGGGAGCTTTGTTGCCCGGGGTGTCGCGGAACCGGACGAGCGCGATGCCAAAGAGAACCCAAACAATAAGGATAATCACTATCATTGTCGCGGCTGTAATTTCAATAAGATTCAGCTCACTGGCGGCCACCGGACCGGCAGGATGCAACAAGACATAGTCATTGCCGCAGCCAGAGACTGACAAGCCGATAGCCAGTGCCATGAAAATAAAGCGAATCGCTCTCTTCGAGCGCTGAAAGGACATCGGGAACAACTCCTTTATACAGTCGTTGTTGTGAAAGCGAATACTAGCAACACCAAGAAAATAGAGAAAATTAAGTCATTAGCTGGATCCACTCATGCAGCGCAACGTCCGCTTTGAATAAACATTTGGATCTGCCAAAAACCTCGGCTCCAAACACTCATGCAATAGGTGTTAATCACCAAGTGAGTAAACTTCGTTATGAGTATAATGCAGTTAAATAATGAGATCAATAAGTTAAAAGAGGATACAGCAATTATAGTTGCTTATATGTACTGATGTTGGCCGATATATTGACAGACTTGTCGGTTAATTAATCGGATCCTTGACTTTGTGGAATAACAAGCGTGGACATTTAGATGTGGAGTTAAACGAAAAAGGACAGCTATTTCGCGTCCAAAAGCGGCTTTACGGGAGCATGAGTGATTCAGACTGCTGCACCCAAAGGTGGGGCGCGTTCCATTTCGTGGAATGGGTGGGAGATTTCGGACACGTCCGGTCCCCGGAAATATTTACAGGGCCCTCACCCTAAAGAGTCGTGCGCGGACGGGGGGAAAGTCTTTGGAAGGTTCGGGATCTTTTATGACCACGAAGCGCCAATAGAGCGCGGTGGGGTGGCCCGTGTTAAGATAGCAGGGAATCCAGGGCCGCACGGACCTGCAGAAGTGAAAAAGTGCGCCGATGCGTGCTGTAAAAGGAGAATCGGCATGGAAAAAGATATTTCCCAGCTGTTGTCGCTGGTGCTTCCAGATGAGCGGACTGCGGGGGAACCTTACTGGGCGATTATGGAGTCGGTCCCGGCAAAGGGCAAGCTTACGGGAAAATTTTGGACGATAACCCAATCGGGGCGAACGGTGGTGCCTCTCTTTAGCCGTGCGGAGGACGCGTCGTCAGTGTGCGCAATGCTGCCTGCCCGCCAGAATATGGTTGTCAGGGGAATCACGAGGAGACACTTGCAATTTCTCCGCCGCCGCCCTCCCCAGGGCGCTGAACTGGGAGTGGTCAGTGCCTTGTCGCCTACGGGCGAGTTGACCTTGGCTTTGCTGCCGCCAGTATAGGGGCGCCGCCGCAGAAATTTGGCCACGGGACTGCCGGGTGAGCAGTGGCCATGCGCAGACAGGGGTCCTGCATTTTAGGGACCCGCCTTCCATTCATTCCTCTGCCCGGCCCGGCGAAAAGAGGTGCGACCAGCCGCAGTGTGGTGGGAATCAGCCCTTAAATCTCCGGAACACTGAAACGTGATATTAATACATTCTTCATAATGGCGACACCGCGCCTTAACGATGCCGCGGGATAATGGGCATGCCGCTTCGCGATCTGCCTGGTGCCTGGAAACAGGGGGGCAGGTCTGGCAGGGATCCGTTAGGAGGAATTCACCGGTGCGCCTCATCGGTTTAGTTGCCAATGATCCGGAAAAATGGAAACAGGATGTGCGGTGTCCGGTGCGCTGGAAAGAGTTGTCGTCGGTGCACCAGGTTTTCGAAGTTTTGCGCAGCCAGACGGTGGACGTGCTGGCTCTGGAACTGAAATGGTTTGAGGATACAGCCTGGATGGCCGCCATACTGGAGCAAAGCTGGACAACGCCGGTGGGCATCGTGCTGCTGGTCGAGTATGAGCAGCGCCAGTGGCTTCCCGTAGCCCGCAAGGATTTTTCGGCGGAATTGTGCTTGCCGGAAGCATTTGGCTGTGTGCGCATAGATATCGAGCACCACACGGTGTGGCACCAGGGGCGCGAACTCTCCCTTCCTTGGCGGGCGGCGGAGCTCTTAGCCGTGCTGGGCCAGCGTCCCGGGATTCCTGTGACTCTGGACGCGGTCAACCAAGTGTCGGCCGAGATTGGCTGGCCGACTTGGACAGAATCCACCACGAAAGTGGCTGTCCACCAGATCCGCCGTGCTCTGGGAGAGTCTCATGTGGAAACCATCCGGCGGCACGGATATCTCTTTGCGCCCTGCCAGCCCTGCCCCCCCTGTTTCC
>JAKAAS010000550.1 GCA_021802225.1 Bacillota bacterium | reverse complement strand
TATGCGCCAGAAGCTCTGTAAACAGCAGCAGGTTGACACCGCTTAAGAACAGGCCGCTTTCGAAATTGACTCCGCTCAGGACCCACAAATTGCGGGAGAGAACCGTTAGCCACGGCACCGTGGCTAGACCCAAGGCTGCCAGGCCGAGGGCGGTCATCCCGCCTTTTTTACGCGCCAGAGCCCGCCACCCCGGAAAGCTTATCGCCTGGCTAAGCAGTGCCGCCACCGTAAACAGCCCGAGCCACAGCGCAGTGGCATGGGCCTGGCCGATTTGGTAGAGGTTGAACAGGGGCCATGACATCTGCCAGCCAAAGTTGAAGAACGCAGACAGAAGCAGGTAGCGGGTAAACAGCGGGTTATGCATGATGAGACGCCAGGACACATGGGGCCCGGGTACTTGCTTCGCTGCCGTGCGGGGGCGGGCAGGGATCCTGTGGCGGCCGAGCATGGCCACTTCCGCTATCCCCAACACCGCTGCGAGCATCATAAATCCTTTCAAGTTCTGGCTGGCGTGCGCTCCATTCAGCTGCGCGACGAGGCCCGTCGCCAGGCTGGCCGCCAGAGCGACCAGTGTGGTGACAATGCTGCGGACGCTGAAAAAGCTTTCGCGCACCATGGGGGGAATCACGTGGCCGATGACCGTCTGCCAGCCCATAAGGCCCCATGTCTGGGGAATATTGGCGAGGGTGAACACAAAAACGGCAAGCAGTGCCCCGTGGCGCGGAGCCAGCCAGGGGGCGAGAGCTAAAAGAATGTATGAGAGGCGTGCCGCCAAAAAGGACTTGGCGGTGGACGGCAGCAAAACCTGAGGCCGGGGCAGACGGAAGGCGAGCATCACGCTCGCCACCAGGGCAGCGAGCGCTGGCAAGGCGCTGGACAGCCCCACGATCTGCCGGCTTGCATGCAAGGTTCCAATGAGCAACAGAGGGAAAAAGGTGCTGACAATTGTCGTCGCCGCGGTAAAGAAGGCGCCGTGCCATAAAGAGAATCGCATATTCTGCCGCAGCACTGTGGTGCGCATGAAGTATTCAGCCCTGTCCTGATCTGTCACCTATTATACTAGCCGTGTGCTGAAAAGGTCCAGAGCCTTCCGTGCATTTACCAAGGCCTCGTCAAAGTAGTGGGAATCCTTGATACGCCTTAACCCCCAAACCCCTACTGGACTTTTTTTCGATCCTCTGCTATCTTGGGGCTATGCATACTGACACAGCGAGGATCCGCGGTCGGACGGTGCCACACTGGACGGCGTCCCTAGAAGTGCGACCGATCCGCCCCGAGGAGCGGGATTTGTGGCGTCGGTTGATGGCCACCCATCATTATCTGGGCTTTCGCGGGCTGGTGGGGGAATCGCTGTACTATGTCGCGTGTGTCGAGACCGAATGGGTGGCATTGCTGGGATGGGCCGCCGCGGCTTGGATGTGCCGTCCCCGGGATCAGTGGATTGGGTGGACGCGCGCCCAGCAATGGGCGCGGCTGCGCTTTGTCGTGAACAATGCCCGATTCCTGATTTTACCGGAGGTGCGGGTGCCGAATTTAGCGTCGACAGTGCTCTCTCTCAACACCCGGCGCCTGAGCGCCGATTGGCAGCTCGTCTACGGGCATCCGGTGGTGCTGGCCGAAACCTTTGTGGACCCCACCCGCTTCCCCGGCACGAGTTATCGGGCCGCGGGGTGGCAGTATTTAGGAGATACGCAGGGGTTCGCCCGTCAGCACCACCGGTACGTCCGGCACGGTCATCCGAAAGGCCTGTGGGTGAGGCCGTTGGATCCGGATGGCCCGGCGGTCCTCCACGCCCCCTTCCTCTCGGCCGCGTTGACGCAGGAGGCGCTCACCATGCTCGATTTTAATGCCTTGAATTGGAGTGGTCCGGGAAGTTTGCGGGAGCAGCTGACCATTTTGACCGACCCTCGCCACCGACGGGGAATCCGGCATGCCGTAGACCAGGTCCTGGTTCTGGCGTTGGCTGCGGTCTTAGCGGGCCAGCGCAACTATACGGCCATCAGCGACTGGATTCACGATCTCCGTCCGGAGCAGCGGGCGGCTTTCGGGTGCCCGCGGTGGGGCACGACCTACAAAGTCCCCAGTGAGCCGACAATTCGCCGCGTCCTCCAACAGGTGGATGCCGACGAAGTGGATGTCATCGTGAATAAATGGCTGGCCGACGAAAGCCGGCGCTTGGGGGATGCGATCGCCGTCGATGGCAAAAGCTTACGCGGCTCCGGACATGGCGCGCGTTCGCGCGCCGTGCATCTCCTCTCGGGATTCGTGCATCGTACCGGGCAGGTCATTGGGCCAGTCGACGTCGAGAGTAAAACCCACGAGATTCCCAAGATCCGGGATTTACTAGATCCCCTGGAGATCGCCGGACAGATTGTCACCGTGGATGCCCTGCATACGCAACGCCACACGGCCTCTTATTTGGTGGAGGCGAAGCGGGCCCATGATGTGATGGAGGTCAAAGCGAATCAGGCCACCCTGGAAGAGGCCCTCGCGGCCGTCAGCCGCGAGGATTTTTCCCCCTCCGGCCACGACGATCGATCGGGCGCATGGGCGCGTGGAAAAGCGGGTCGTGCGGACAGAACCAAGA
>JAKAAS010000549.1 GCA_021802225.1 Bacillota bacterium | reverse complement strand
CAGGCCATTTGCAGGTACGTGCCAACCTCAGCTAGCGATAGCTTTTGCCTGCGGCTTTATCGGCCAAGAGGAATGCCGTGCTCGAAATCCTGGCTTTGAATAAGGCAGACAGGGGATTGGGGATCCTCGTCGTGCTTTTTGACGACATCTGCGTCACAGGTCTTAGCCCATGCAGTAAAAGCCTCAAGATCTTTGACGGTGAAATAATTGGAACGCCAGCGCGAAATATAGTTGGCCATATACAGATGATACCCTCGGCTGGGTGTTGGAGGACGTGGCGGATCATGGGCGCACGCTGTTGGCCACCGTTGGTCCCCCCATGCGGGCCGTCCAAGAGGCCGGACCTGCCATGTTGCATACCGATACCACTGCGTTTGCCCTGTGCGATCCTCAGGGGGGGCGGATTGAGGCCAGTGGTAAGCCGTGGATTCCGCTGGCGGCGTGAAGAGCTAGTGGAGAACGGCACCAGGACTGGCCGTCACTAGTGACGGCGTTTCTCGCCATCCTGGAGGCGTCTTGGACGCACAAGTGGGCCCTTGGTTCGCTGAGCACGTTAAAGCCACCATCGATCAATGGCTGGCCGATAACAATGGTAACAACGCCACACAGCGCAACGGATCTACGACCGGCTGTGTGAAGCGGATTCGGCCTGGGCCGTGTCCTATTCCACCGCGCGGTGCTATGTGAAGACGCGCCGGCGGATAGTGCCGACAACCGGCACCCTCGCGCTGCACTGGCATCCGGGCGAGGCGCAAGTGGATTCGGTCACGTGGATGCGTGTGAGCGGGGGACCCTCACGCAGGCTCACATGCTCTGTGTGAGTTTCCCGTATCGCAATGCCGCGTATGTCCAACTGTTTCGGGGAGAAACCGCCGAATGCACAGTCCAGGGATTGCCGGACTGTTTTCATCACTGCGGCAGCGCGCCGCCGCTCATGGAGCCCCATGGACCTATCCGTTCATAAGCCATGGAAGCATCTTGCGGAATCACAACGAAGGCGTATATCCATTCGCGTCTTGCTGTTGATGGAAGTGGCCCAATCTCTGGAGTGAGTGACGTGTGGCTTCTTCGCAAGGGAGGCTGAATGCCGACATGCCTGCGATCCCCTCAGTTATGGCCTTCAGGCTATCTTGCGATGAGGCTCCACCACTTCGCGCATCCTTATATTCGGGTCCCGCCTGGCCCCCACTGCTTCTCATATCTCTCTCATCCCTATCGGTTATACTGAAAGAAAGTCAACAGGGTTTCCAGTCAGAAGAGGAGGGGTCGCTTGTGGTACACCAGAAGCCGGCGGATTCCCCTGCATCGCACAGCTCCGCCAAAACAGCCAAGTGGGTATTGGGACTAGCGGCCGCATCAGCCGTCGCGCTCAGCGTGTTTTACGCAGCCAACTGGTCTGCGCTGACGCATCTCCAGCGGGCGGCCCATGCCCGGCTTCTCGCGGAAAAAGCGCCGTGGACTCCTCTGCCCCAGGTGTCGCCCTGGTTTGTCAAGGCATTAATCGCAACCGAAGACCGCACCTTCTACACCAATTGGGGAATTTCTTTTCAGGGAACCGCCCGAGCCGCCTTGGTTGATCTGCAGACCGGACACTTCACACAAGGCGGCAGCACCATTACCCAGCAGCTCATCCGCAATCTGATGCTCTCGCCTGTCAAGACTATTCCCCGCAAGGTGACGGGTGTGCTGCTGTCCCTGATGGCCTCTGATTTGTACTCCAAGAAGCGGATCCTCACTTTATACGTCAACGAAGTCTATCTCGGCGACCACAGCTACGGCATTGGCCAGGCCTCCGAGCATTATTTTGGCATCCCCGCAAGGCAGCTCACCCTTCCCGAGGCCTCGCTGCTGGCCGGCTTGCCGCAAGCGCCATCGCTTTACGACCCTCTGGTTCATTTCCGCTTGGCCAAAGCACGCCAGCAGGAGGTCCTCAGCAGCATGGTGCAAGACCACATGTTGTCTCCAGGTCAAGCCAAGGCGGCCTACCGGGCCACTTTGCCTCTTAAACATGGCCAGAGCGCCTGAAATGGGGCGAGACGCTCCCTTAATGCCGCCGTGCGCCCGGTTTCTTGGAGGACCTGTAACTCCGTACGCCGGGCGTAGGCCGGAGAAATTTCGCATCCATGCCCCCACCGACAGATCTTCTTCATTAACCCTCATGACCGATCATGAGTGGGGTACCCCGGAGTTATTTATCGGGTCCAAAATTACATGGTTTACCGATTTTACGGGAAAATGCTGGTCCTCATCACGGATTCGAGATTTTGCATACCGTTCATGCGGATTTGGTTGCCGCAGACACTATACTCCTCACGGATAATAATTGACGAATTTCCTTCCGGATTGGACCCGATTTTCGCATCAATTTCGAGGCTCCTACTGGACAACACCATCCCTTTCTTGTACCGTCAATGGAGAGCATGCACAACGACCATTCTCCCGGTAAAAGGAGGCTGTGATCATGATCCATCTGACCATTCCCGCGGACGACCTGAAGAGACTGGAGCAGGAACGCTTCCAGCATCCCCATCCCCGCGTGCAGCGAAAAATGGAAGCGGTATATCTGACGGGGATGGGTTTGTCGCGCCA
>JAKAAS010000548.1 GCA_021802225.1 Bacillota bacterium | reverse complement strand
GTTAGGATGAAATTTATGGATGTCACAATATTATAATGGAGTCGGAGACAATGTTGATGATAAGGGTGTAAGTGAGGAGATGGAGCAGTGGGAGGGACATTGAGGCGCTATGCGCGCGATGAAGGCGGTGAAGACCAAGAGCGTCTGGAAGTACACTTGCCCTCTGGGCTGCTGAGCCGATTTCAAAAGTATGTTGAACATCTTCACCTCAATATGGATGAAGCCCTGCAGCATCTCATAGAAGAGGAACTGAGTGAAAGCGCAGGGCCTCCGTCCCGGCCTGAGCTGTACCGGGTTTTCTGGTCGGATCTGATTGCGCGGCTGGAAGTGAGCCGCACCCCCTTGGCGCAGTCATGGTATACATTTTCTTCGGGACACAAGGGCATCAGCTATACGCTGTCATTTACCAAAGAGGGAAAGACCCGTATTGACCTCTATGTGGACGTAGGGGACAAGGCTGCGAACCGGAGGATTTTTGACCTCTTAAAGAGCATGCGCGCGGATATTGACCGCCGCTTTCCACGGCCCTTGTCCTGGGAAACGTCCGCGACCCGGCGTGCGTGCAAGATAGGGCTTGACCGCAGCGGGCGCGTCACGGATGACAACAGAGAGGAACTGATGGCGTGGCTGATCCGCGGGCTGGCGCTGTTCCGGGAAGTGTTTGAATCTCGGCTGCAGCGTGTTGAGTAGCTGGCTGCTGCGGGTCGTGAGGATAATGGTGATAATAAAAGAGAACGTGGAATCAGCGCGCGAGGCGCATTGCGCAGAGAGGACGGGGAAGAGATGACTGAATTAGCGACGTTTGCCGGGGGCTGCTTCTGGTGTATGGTGAAGCCGTTTGACCAGTGGCCGGGGGTGTTGGGGGTGGTGTCCGGCTATACGGGGGGCAACAAGGTGAACCCCAGCTACGAGAACGTGTGTTCTGGAACCACTGGACATTACGAAGCAGTGCAAATCACCTTTGACCCGGCGGTGATCAGTTACCGGAAACTGCTGGAGATCTACTGGCAGCAAGTAGATCCCACTGACGGGCGCGGGCAGTTTTACGACCGTGGGCCATCGTACAAGCCAGCAATTTTCTACCACACCGCGGAGCAGAAGGCGCAGGCCGGGGAATCACGTCAAGCCCTTAGCCAGAGCGGACGGTTTGACGCGCCCATTGCGGTAGAAATTCTCCCGGCTACGGTATTTTATGCGGCTGAAGCATATCATCAGGACTTTTATAAAACCCACGCGGAGCACTACCGGCAGTACCGCCAGGGATCAGGCCGCGACCTCTTTTTGCAAAGTCACTGGGAATCACGGTAGCTTTCCAGAAGTTCCAAGGCGGGCGCCTAGCTTAAGGTGGCGTGAGCCTTGTCCAGCGCGAACTGCGCGGCGGATGCCCCGGCCAAATGGCCTGTGGAAAAGGCGACGGTGATGTTGTACCCTCCTGTGTGGGCGTGCACATCCATGACTTCTCCCGCAAAATAGAGGCCCCGGCAGCGTAAGGAGCCCATGGTCCTGGGACTGATCTCCTGAATGGATACCCCGCCGCCGGTGACGGTGGCTTTTTCCAACGGCAGGGTGCCTGTGAGCGGTACAGCAAAGGCTTTGATATCCTGCTGGATTGCGGCCCCGGCCTCCTTGCTGAGGTGTGCCATATCGTGGGCGGCCGAGAGATCTGCGCGCTGGGCGATCAAGTCAGCGAGGCGGTCAGGAAACCACCCGGAGAGCACGGTCCCGACGTGTTTCCGGCCCGACGTGAGACGGGCTCGCTGAAACGTGTCGCGCACTACATCGGCCGACAGTCCCGGCACGAAGTCAATGAGGGCTGTGAGCTTGTCTTTAGGGTTGCTCCGCAGGGCGACGGACACGTAGTGGCTGCAGCGCAAGGCAACGGGACCTGTCAGGCCAAAATGGCTAAACAGCAGATCGCCGTATTCCGATGTGAGGACCTTGCCTGCGCCATTGACGATTTGCACGCCGACATCGTGAAACGACAGGCCCTGAAGGGTCCGGTTGGCAATGAAGGCAGCCGAGCTGGTGAGGGGGACGGCGGTTGGATAGGGCTGGACAATTGTGTGGCCCGCCGATTGTGCCCAGGGATAGCCGTCGCCAGTGCTCCCTGTGGCGGGAACACTGCACCCGCCAGTGGCGACGATCACGGCGGGGGCCTGTAAAAACTCTCCCGTGCTGAGCACGGCGCCGGTGATGCTCCCGTGTTCCGACTGCAACGACCGCACCGGGGCATCCTGGCGGATCTCCACGTTCAGGTCGAAGACCTTGTCCACCAGAGCTTTTACAACAGAAGCCGCCTTATCCGTCACAGGAAACACTCGGCCCCGGTCTTCCTCCTTAAGAACAATGCCGAGATCTTCAAAGAATGCGACAATCTCCGGGCTGCCGAACCGACTCAGGGCTGAATACAGAAAGCGGCTGTTGCCAGGAATATTTTGCATCAGTTCCGGTAAGGGCTTGGCGTTTGTCACGTTGCAGCGCCCGCCTCCCGAAATACCCAATTTGCGCCCCAATTTGTGGCCTTTTTCCACGAGAATTGTGCGGGCCCCTGCGCTCTGTGCCGCAATAGCGGCCATCAGCCCGCTTGGGCCGCCCCCGATG
>JAKAAS010000547.1 GCA_021802225.1 Bacillota bacterium | reverse complement strand
CCGCGCCTGAAGCGGATCCGATTGCTTGGCCGAGGTGTCTTGCTCGCCTGATTTCTCAACATGGGTCTTCCCAGGCGAGTGAACAAAGCAATGACGCAACTTTGGGCGAATGCTTTATCATATTAATCAAGCCTAACCAGGCCTTTGTGGTGGGTCGTGTAGGTCCGGGGCCGTCCCTTGCAGACCCCGCGGGCTTTGGCCGCGGCAATCCCTTCGAGCTGACGTTCCTTGATCAGATCGGCCTCGAATTCCGCAATGCCCGCCAAGACCGTCATGAGGAGCTTACCAACGGCGGTGGCCGTGTCGACTACACCCCCTCCCATATTCAAAACCACGAGCGACACTCCCCGCTCGGTCAAAGTCGCCATAGTATTGAGGGCATCCTGCGTACTGCGGGCAAAACGGTCCAGTTTCGCGACCACGACCATATCACCGGTCGTGGCGCAATCCAGGAGTGCCGAAAATTGAGGGCGATGGGTGAGGGATCGCCCGGACAGCTTTTCCTGGAAAATTTTCCGGCAGCCGCAGGCCGTCAATTGAACGATCTGCGTGTCCAGGTTTTGGGTGGTCGAACTCACCTTCGCGATCTTCGTTGAACTTGCAGGGGCCCGGATGGATTCATCAACTTTAATCCGTTCCTTAGATTCATTCGAACAAAGTGTTTACTGGCTGACATTACCTTTGACGCAAATCCCGGCTGTGAAGTTATAGCTGCGCACGTTCACCTCTTCATTCTTTGGTATACAGAACCGATGCATGTGAACCTATTTTGTGTGAATATCATAAAGGGAACTCTTCACGGCATCACTGACCCATCTTGTTCGAAGCGCATCCGATATTGGGCAGCTCAGGAATTCCACTATCCCGGGAAGAGGTGAATGCATTGATTGAACAAGAACCCAAAACCAGCCGGTACCAGCTCGCCAAAGTGGTGGGAGTCGTGGCCATCATGGCGTCGGCCCTTTCCCAAGAATACGGTTCCGGAATCAATTTTGTAGCAACCCAAAGCCTCAGTGTCTACCCTAAGATAGAGTATCTGGTGCCCCTTGCCATGTTCGTAACCGGCTTGTTTTATCTGCCCAAAGTATTCCTGTTCATGCGCTTTGGAAAAATCATGCCGCGCGCAGGGGGCAGCTACGTGTGGATTACCCGCAGTCTCGGGATGCAAATCGGATTTATTGTGCATTTTCTATGGTGGGCCAGCCTCGCTTTTGCCATCGGGGTCCTTGCCTTTGCATTTGGCACCTTCCTCTCGGCCGGACTCGTCAGCGCGGGGCTTGCGGGAGGCACGTTCTTTGTGACACCTTGGGGACATATCATCGCCGGAACTGTGGCCATCTGGCTGATCTTTTGGCTTCACTACCGCGGAATCGGCAACTACGCCAAATTGGTGACGGTCCTTATGGTCGCGGTGCTGATTACGGCGGCTATTGTTGTGGCTGTAGGCTTCAGCCACACTCCAGCGGCATTCGCGCAGGCCGTCCACAGCAAGCTCCACGTCTCATTAGTCGCTCCTGTCTCGCCCGGCGCTCCGACACTGTCCGCTTTCCTTTCCGTGTGCACGCTCTTCATCTTTGCCTACGGCGGGATATCGGCCGCCCCGTTTCTCGGCGGGGAGGCTAAAAACGGCAGCCGCTCAATTCCCCTCGGCATTTTGTGGGGATGGATATCCGCTATCGTCCTGTTTTCGCTAGTCGCCCTCGCCATTTTCCACGCCGCCCCTTGGTGGGGTGTCGTCACCTTAATCGGGCACGGTGACACGGCGTATGCCACCACTCCGGGTCTGGTTGGCCTCTTGGGTTCTCCGGCACTAGCTGCCGGACTAAATCTGCTCGTCGCGCTGATTGTAGGAAAGACCATCGCTCCGCAGATGATGGGCACATCACGGCTGGTGTTTGCGTGGGCTCAGGACCATCTGTTTCCCGCCCGATTTGCCCAGACCTCCCGGTGGCAGACCCCGTCGGCGGCACTGTTTCTGTCCGCCATCGTCGGCACTTTCTCCCTCGTGCAGTCTGCGCTGGTTGGCTGGTCCATTGGTGTCACATTCCGCTCCATCGCTATTTTGCTGGTGCTGGCCTTGCTGGGAATTGGGGTGTTGAACCTGCGCTGGGGGTCCCGCTTCCGCAACAGCCACTGGCGCGACCCGATTTCCAAGGGCTGGGGAGTCATTGTGGCAGCGGTGCTCGGCATTATCATCGCAGTGGTGCTCATTAGCAGCGTGCTGGTGGTCCCCAAGACCGCCCTGGAGTTTCAGCCAGCCTTCCAGGCCGTGGTCGCCATCATCATCGGCGCCGTTATCTATCAGTGGTCCGTGGCCAAAGCCCGGGCTAAAGGGATTCACATTCATGCCATTGCTGAGGAATTGCCACTGGAATAGGCGGCCAAAAACCCTTTTGGTGATCCTCCGCAGGTTCTGCTGCCGGCCTTGTATGCTGCAAAAGAGAGCTGCCCGGACAGCTCTCTTTTGTGTCGCACCCCCGGCGCTGTCTCAGCGGAAGAGATGCTTGTACTGCTCAACCGGGAAGGCGCGGAGAACGTGGTTGTCGCGCCCAGTCACCGTCACAGCCGACACCAGCGCATTGAGCACGGCCTCTTCACTGG
>JAKAAS010000546.1 GCA_021802225.1 Bacillota bacterium | reverse complement strand
CGGAGCACCCATTGGATGCTGACGATAAGCCCGCTGATGACCCTCACGGTTGTGATTACCCTGCCCTTGAGCATCTATGCCACCAAGACCATCGCGGTGCGGTCCCAGGCCTACTTTTTGAGCCGCCAGCGCCGGCTTGGGGAACTTAATGGCCACATCGAGGAGATGTACACAGGCCATCAGATCGTCAAGGCCTATGGGCACGAAGAGGAAGCGCTGACCAAGTTTGATGAAATCAATGAGCGCTTGTATGAATCCACCTGGAAGGCGCAGTTCATCACGGGCATCATCATGCCGGTCATGAATTTTATCAGCAACATCGGCTACGTCCTCGTCAGCGTCATTGGGGGCATTCTGGTCGTCCGCAAGCGGATCCAAATCGGCGATATCCTCGCCTTCATCCAGTACGCCCGGCAGTTCTCACAGCCCATCACACAGCTCTCTAGCATTTCCAACGTGATTCAGTCCACGATGGCGTCGTCGGAACGTGTATTTGAAATTCTTGATGAGCCGGAACAGGAATCCGACGCAGCCGGTGCCGTCACACTCGCGGCACCAGCCGGGCGGATACAGTTCGAGCATGTCACTTTTCGCTATCAGCCGGACACCCCCCTGATCGAAGATATGAACCTCGACGTGCTGCCCGGGCAAATGGCGGCTATCGTCGGTCCAACCGGGGCTGGCAAGACCACTTTGGTCAATCTGATGATGCGATTTTACGAACTGAGCGGCGGGCGCATCCTGATCGATGGCACCGACATCACCCAGCTATCCCGGGACTACCTGCATCACCTATTTGGCATGGTCCTCCAAGACACTTGGCTCTTCAATGGAACCATCCGCGCCAATATTGCGTACGGGCGCGAAGGAGCAACAGAGGACGACGTGGTGGAGGCGGCCCGGGCCGCACAGGCCGACCACTTTATCCGCACACTTCCCGAAGGGTACGATACCGTGCTTAACGAAGAGGCTTCCAATATTTCTCAGGGACAAAAACAGCTGCTCACCATTGCCCGCGCTATTTTGGCAGACCCGGCCATCCTGATTTTGGATGAGGCCACCAGCAGCGTAGACACCCGCACCGAGATCCTGATCCAACAGGCCATGGACCACCTGATGAAGGGAAGAACCAGCTTTGTCATCGCCCACCGGCTCTCCACCATTCAGGATGCGGACGTGATTCTCGTCATGAACCACGGGAAAGTCGTCGAACAAGGCACCCACCAGCAGCTTCTTGACCTCGGGGGCTTTTATGCAGATCTCTATAACAGTCAGTTCAAGACGGGAGCCGTAGCCGTATAGAAATGTACAGGTAGCCTGAGAACAATTATGAGAGTAGCAGAGACCTGCATGGCAGTTGTCGTGGCAGCCCGCCCAATCTCTATTTACGAGCTGCCGCCTGCTGTCTTTGACAGCGAAATGTCCGGTAGGGGTGAACAATGTGGGACGCGCAAAAGCGGAGGCAGAGAAATTGCCTTGCCCACGCCACATGGGAAATCCGTCGAGGGCCATGGTCCCATCGTCTTTGTAATCTAATTTACAGTCTAGGCGCGCCATTTCCAGTATAGTGAACGTAAATCATCAACAAGGAGATGGCCTGCCATCGACATTGACCAAATCGCACAAGCCGTGCAGACGAAATGGGATCCAGAATTTCGCTATTACAAGAATGACTTTATCCCTTTTGTCCCTTTGAGAAAACCGCTTAACGCTTGCCGAGTTGCATTGGTAACGACCGGGGGCCTCTATAGATCGGGGGACTTGCCCTTTGACGATGCTCATCCCCAGGGTGATGCCTCATTCCGCGTCCTAAGCGATGACGTCGATCCAAAAGAACTCCATGTGGCCCATAGCCACTATGACCACCGTCATGTCGATGAGGATCCATCAGTGATGTTCCCCCTGACAATGCTTCATGACCTGGTTGACACGGGTGTGATCGCGAGCACTGCCGCCCGCCACTATAGCTTCATGGGCTTTATTACTCGCCCGCTGCGCCTTATGATGGACACCGCTCCAGAAGTAGCCCAGTCGCTTCGCGATCAGGACGTAGATATTGTTTTACTCAGCCCTGGATGACCTGTATGCCAACAGTCCGTGGGACTGATACAACGGGTGTGTGAAGGGGCTGGGCTGGTAACGGTGTCGCTCAGTATGATAGCTGAAGTAACCGCCCGGGTAGGAGTGCCCCGGGCAGGGATCGTGCATCATCCAATGGGTGCTCCGTTTGGAGGACCCGGCCGGCCAGATGCTCGGCGTGAATTACTCCTCAAAATGCTGGATCTGGCCGTTAGGGCAAAGGGTCCGGGCACCATTCAAGATTTTGGACGGTTCTTTTAAGACAACACAGATTATCGCCCCGGGGAGGGAGAGACAACGGGGCCGGGGAGAGTGCGTCTGCTGCCTCGTCACTACGGTGAGGATTCTTTTTGCAAGAACACCGGTCATTGTCGTCTGTCAGGCTTGGAGATGGACCGATACGGCATCCCGAGGCAGTGGGTCACCCTTGCAGGCTTTTGGGGGCGCTCATGGGGTCAGGAAGAGATACCCATGTTTTCGCGCATCGAGCAGCGGGGTGCAGCACATGGTCCGCATCCTCCAC
>JAKAAS010000545.1 GCA_021802225.1 Bacillota bacterium | reverse complement strand
AGTCATCCCAGACAACCGACCGGGGACCAAACTCGAGCGCCATCGGGGCTAACACATTGAGAAATGGCGAAACGCCGTCCCTTTCCGGAACCGTCTTGGCGTCAGGACGAGACCATGGCATCCACCAAGGCATCGGGCGTCACCTCCTCGGGCTGGACAATACGCATGGGTGTGACATCAGGTCCCATTTGGGTCAATTCCATCCACCCATGCGGCACCGTTTCCTCCTGTAGCTTGGTCGGATGGAAAAACCCGAACAGCAGACTCTCCCAAGCCGCATCATCCAGCACCGTCGCCCTCATCCCGCGAATGCGATTCCACTCTTGGGCGAGTTGCGGGAGCGTCTCGTGATGGATCGCCACCGCATCCGACCCGGTCCGAGTGAATAGACAGTAATAGCGGCGTTCCATCGCCTGTTCCCCAGCTTGTTGTGCGACGACCCAAGCAAGATAGGGACGCAACAGTGCCGCCCGGTGCGCATTTACTCGGCGTAGCTGCTCTTGGAGATTTTCCACATATTGGGCCAAATCTAATGGGCGATAGAGGGAAAGGAGTTGCCAGGGTGTCCGCATGCTATTGAAAATCGCATAGACCGCCGTGAGGATGGCCCGCGTTTCGCGTGGGCTCTTGAGCGCCAAGTTCAAAGGCGCCAGACTCACACCCCCCATCACCGCCCCATCATCGCGAAAGAGACAACCCTCTTTAATTTCCCGGATGGGAAACCAGGCTTGCGTGGCCGGCGCTCCCGATGGCTTTCGGCCCCATGTCCTTCGCGAAGTCATATGGCATCACCCCTTTCTTCCCAACTTTCAGGACGACTCCAGTCATAGAGAAAGCGTGTCGGTTGTCGCCGATAGTGATCCCAAGCCACCCCTTGCGCCCAAAAGGACGTGCCATGAATCCCGGGCAGCGCCAAAAAGTAGCCCACGGCACTCGGCCAAATCAGGGCCACAATGCGCAACCAATCTGGTGCCCGCACCACCCAGGTGGCATTGGCAAATGCCAATCCCCCCACCATGAGGCCCAAAAGAACCACCCGCATTTCCGGCCAGCCCCATCCGGGGAAGAATTCATAGCGCAAGGCAATCGGTTGCGGGATGAGATACGCACGGTCTTCATTCATCCCCATCACCCCCAGGCGGCACAATGCGGCGCAGCGGATTGGCAAACCAGAGCGCCCGCCAGCGCCGATCCCGCACCGATTCCACGCCACAGCCGGGACAGCGAATTTGGGTCCGCCAAAATCGTTTCGAAGAGGCTTCCTTGTCCCACAACATGTTGCAGGTCGGACAGGTGCGAATTGCACGGTCGACCGCCCAGTCGGCCATGTCCATATCGTCGTCAATCCATGGGTCGTATTTCACGGGTCGTTCACCTCCACAGAGGATTTGTATTCAATCGAGCTACTTTGTCAGCCAGCGATTCATCACGTGCTGGCCAGCATAGGATGCCGACCGTTGTCGGGCCATCGTAATGCCGCCCCCAATGCCGGTATGGGCCGCCCACTCTTTAATGAGATGGGGTCCGCGCACCGTCACAATGACAAAGGCCAAACTCATGAGTACCGCTAAGAATACTTGGTCCACCACATTGTTACTGAGACTCACCACCGGACTCTGATCCAACACCAGTTGGCTGGCATCCACCATCGCCTTGAGCCCAAAGAACTGCCAGGCTTGTGCCACCGAAAGCGTCACGAGCTGGCGCCACCAGCTGTTCCACACCCCGCCGTCGGGGTACAACTGACCCAGCGCCATGAGGGGAGCGGCCACCAAGAGAAAGCTCAGTTCGGCGGCCCGGATGGCGGTTTGAATGGTGACAATTAAGAGGCCTACCACGACTGCTAAGATGAAGAGCACCAAGAAGAGCACGGTGCCCGCGGCCACGTTAGGAGCTTGCACCACGTCTTGCACCCAAGACGCCGTCTCATGCGTCGCGGTGGCTAACGGCGCGGCGCCCACCACCCCGGCCAAATCCATGCCAAAGCGAAAGACCCAAAGCGCCAACAGCGATCCGAGACCCATGAAAAAGGCGGTGCGAAGAATGCCCTTGATCAGTTCACCCCCGGTCACGTCGCCGGTACCTTCATTCCACAAGATGTAACGGCTGAGTGCCTCCCACGCCACCCGGGTCATCAGCAGGGTGGCGGCCACCGCCGCCATACTATCGGCCGTACTGACCACAAACGGCAGGCGCGCAAACGCCAAGCCTTGCTGAGCGATGTGGCTTAAGATGGAAAACAAAAAGCGCTGCAAGGGCGTCAGCAGCGCGTTCTGTACAAAATAGGACATTCCGGAAACCAATAGATGACCCATGGCGCCTCCTTTTAGAACTGATGAGTAAAGATGGGCACAATGAGACCGGCGGCAATCACGATGACCGTCCCCACCACCACCTTGCGCATCGAGGACGTATGATGGGCCACCATTTGCGGATCCTCGACAAAGTTCCGCGACAGGGCATGATAGCCCAATAACGTGCCGCCACCTGCGGTGGCAATACCGGCAATCCACTGCCCGGCATTGGTCAAAAGCGTCTGCATATCCGAAATCACTTGTGGCGTTGCGGCCATGATCTGCACTCCTTTCGCTCTCCACCGAGCGCACCCGC
>JAKAAS010000544.1 GCA_021802225.1 Bacillota bacterium | reverse complement strand
AATATTCAGACTCTCTCCTCATTAGCATAAACGCCTCAGCGGACCCGAGGTTACAGGTCCGCGGGGAAACTTCCAGGAGACTAGCAGACGGAGCGCTTGGCAAATCGCCCCAGGTGCTGACCCGGCACACTATTGTTGGGGCATGCGCCTATGGGGCGCTGTCCCCCCTTGCAGCACACCCGAAGACCGCGGGGCATTCCTTGATTGCAAGACGGCCAGCGCCTGTTATGGGACAATAGGGATAAGGCGTCCTCCCCCAAAAGATCGGCCATGGTCCAGGGACCGGCGTGAACCGGGAGGCCCCTTTGGGCTGGATCTGATAACGCTTGGGCAAGGAGTGTGGCACAGTGACGGAAAAGATGGAATGCAGGGGCTATGTTGTTCACAAATTGCCGGAGGGGGGCTGGCAAGTCGCGGTTCAGTCCGAAGTGTCAAGAGACACACGGCCCGAAGTATACCTTACGGCGGAGGCCGACTGGCGCGACGCGGCTCTTTCTGACCCGGCACCCCTTCCCTGGACTTCCGGGACATGCTGCGTGCCGGCTTTTCCCCAAGACTGCCGGTCCTACCTGCACCTGCGATTCCCCGACGGGCATGTGGAGACGGAAGCCGACCGCTTTCTCCCGTTGGAGCGCGGATTCAATTTCCGTGACCTTGGAGGGTACCGGACCCCCCGCGGGCTAGCGGTGCGGTGGGGCAAGCTCTACCGTTCAGCGCGCCTTAGCCGCTTGACGCAAAAGGACCAGACGGACATCCGCCAGTTGGGGATCCGCACCATCTGTGACCTCAGGAGCGATGCGGAGTCCGGGAGAGACCCGACCCCTGGCGACTTAGCCCCGGACATCCGCCACCTGCCATTAAATCTGACCATGGACCCAAATGCCCCGGCGCATACTGCAGGCTCAGCGGACCAGGCACTGGTCCTGTCCATGCTGCGCGACAGCTACCGGGCCTTCACCCAGTCGCGGACGGCCTACGCCGAATTTTTCCACCTGCTGCTCGAACCAAAATCGGGACCGGTGCTGTTTCACTGCACGGCGGGGAAGGACCGCACCGGCGTCACGGCGGCCTTGCTGCTCTGGGCGCTGGATGTCCCCTGGGACGTCATCGTGCAAGACTTTGTGATCTCCAACCAATTCACATCGTACCTGATGCCATTGATTGCCCCGGGCGGGGGCGCAGTGGACGCCTCCCACCCCCTTTGGCCCATGGCTTGGGCCTACCCGGAGAATCTCGAGGCGGCAATCGAAACCATTGTGGCGGAATACGGCAGTTTGGACCGCTTCTTTGCAAAGGGTTTGGAACTGGGTCCTGGCTGGAAAGAGGATCTCCAGAGCAAATACCTCGTATCGTAGACCCGTTCAGGTGATGCGCGTCACGGCCAGGCGAGTTCCCGGCACTCCCGCATGTGCCCACAACCGGGCCTCCGGCTAGTCCGCCTTTAATGCCCCGCCGAGCTTATCCTGGGATCGCGCCATGGGCCAGTGGACAACCCGGGATGGCCTCCGGGCAATGATCCGGTGAACTTCTACTGCCATGGCGCATTTTCTTTGCAGCGCCCTCAGGCATGACGCACCCTTTATGCCAGCTGGCCACAGCGAAATTATTGGCAGCCCAGCAAACCCCACAAGGGACTCTCCGTATCTGGTATCATAAAGTTACGAGTGCGAAGCGAGTGCGGGCACTGAACCCTGCGCCAAGCATCATGACGATCATTAAGGAGACCTGACGTGACGGATTTTTCAGTCAGCAACTTGCGGGACAGTATGTACAGCGTCTTTGCCCATATGGACACCCTGCGTGTGACCGCGCGGTATTGTGAGCAGACAGACAGCATCCGCGCATGGCGGCAGCGCCAGATGCATGTGGCCTATGACTTGGGGCCAGGACTCTGGCGTTGCCAGAGTTGGCGTTCATGGTGGCAGGCCCCGGACTTGTGGCGGAACGAGTGCTCTCCTTTTGGCCAGCCTGATGATATTGCCAGCGGCCTTTTGGTTCAGGGTGCCCAGTGGCACTCCTACCATACGCCCTATCCCGTGGTGCAGAGCGCCTCGGGCACCGTCCACACAGGCCACGTGCCGCTTTTGTCCGGTATAGGCGGCGCTTCGGCCCGGGACAACGCCCGGGCATGGGAATGGATTGATCCCAGCTGGCTGGCCCAGTGGCCCTGGCAGTTTTCTTTGGAAACCTTGGATAGCGGACAGGCTGTCTGGCACGGCATCCTCCGGGGGCCCGTGTGGTCCGCGCCGTCTTTTCTCCACCAGTTGTTTCAGATTGGCGATCTGTTTGAGTGCTGGATCGAACAGGACAGCGGGTTGCCCCAGCGCCTGACGGCCCGCAGTGATGAGGGCTTGCTGTGGGAACTGGCTGTCGTTGAGCGTCAGGTGAACCTGCCCCTGTCTCCTTCTCCTTTCAACCTGCCCAGAGCATAATGCCCATACTGCCCGGGCCAGTCAGGTTGCCAAGGAAGCGTCCTATATTTCGAGTCCGTTTCGGACGATGCATCGGAAAGATGCCACCACCAATTGCCATCGGTCCTCAATGAGGCCGCAGATCAAGCAAACCGCGCCGGATACGCGGCTTTGATCCCGTGCCCAATACACTATGCCGCCGTCCCCCAATTC
>JAKAAS010000543.1:1557-2624 GCA_021802225.1 Bacillota bacterium | reverse complement strand
TTCCGATCTGGTGTGAGGTCATATGCGGGGAGATTTGCGGCGAACACCGGAAGTCCCCACCAACCAGCCATGACCATCGCGAGCAGCAAGACCACTCCCGTGCGGCGCCATAGAGAAGTCATCGCGTCACATCCTTTCGGCAAAATTTTGGAGAATCTCCAACACAACAAATCCCGAGAGGATACGCCCCCTCAGGATTCTTAAAAACTCGCATGGATTCTGGGCTGACTATCCGCGATGGCGTCGCCATTGCCAGAAACCCACGCCTCCGCCCGCCACGATGACCACGCCTAGACCCACCCAGGGCCAGGGTTTCGACGTCGGGGCCGATGATCCGTGTAAATGCGCCGCTTCGGCGGTTAACGCCTGGCGATAATGATGGTACGAGGCGTGCCGTGCTTGATGTGACGGTTCAATCGGTTTCGTCGGGACCACGACGGCATGAGACGATGCCGAAGGCGCTGTGTGAGAGGTCTGAGAAGAAACTGCGGTTGTACTATGCGTTGTTGTGGGGTTTGTTGTCGTCTGTGCCGTTACGGCAGGACTGGTAGACGGTGGCGTTTGCGTAACCACTGGAGTACTCGACGATGTGGATTTCTGTGTTGGAGAAGCGGGGGCCGTTGAGGTTGAGTGTGTCGGAGCCGCTGGCGATGGCGTCGGGGCGGGTGCAGGACTCGTAGAGGACGGAGGCACACTGGATACCGCCGTTCCCGTCAGCGACACTTGCGGCCCCTGCGTTTTCAATGTAGCAGACGCATTTAGCCCGCTGGGGTAAATCCAACTATCGGCATACGACCAGGTGCTGTTCGCTGGCGTTGTAATGCCCGAAACCGCGTAACCACCAACCATCGCAGGGTTAAAACGCTCCGCATTCATCACTGCGATAAGCGGCGCGCTAATGGCCGTATGCTGGGTATTACCCGACCCATATCCAAAAATATTCCATCCTAACCATCCCGGACTCACATGAGATTGATACCACAGTAACGGAGCGGGATTGTCTCCTCCGGCCCACGTAGCGAGAACGGTAGCGGAAGACGGCGGCGCAATGTCCATGCGTCGGTGGT
>JAKAAS010000543.1:0-1547 GCA_021802225.1 Bacillota bacterium | reverse complement strand
CAACTAGTGTTAGGAAAGGCAATGTCCATTGAAAAGGTGTTTGTACTGCCATTGGTACTGAAAATAAAGTTCATAGAATCATTGGTAGAACTCCAGACCCATGCTGCAAGTGTACCTCCGGCGGGAGGCACCCACTGCGAATTGTTATAAGCCAACACGTTTCCCCCGCCCCACATCGCGAGACTCAGGGCTAAGGCGCTGGCGACGGGCCAGATTTTATGAATGGTACGCATGCGATTCGCTCCTTTGCACAACGTGGATAATTAAAAAGCCCACCATATTGGCCAAATCATCCTATGATTCTATACGTCCGCACTCCGCACGCCCAAAAGTATCTATTGTCGTTCTATTCGCCGCCAATCTGCGACTCCCCTTCTTCCGCCGCCCTGAAAATAGGCAGAATTAAGCCTTAGGGAGCAAAACGGCTCGCTCTTCAGTACAAAAGAGACGAGGGAGGCCGCAGTTCGACGGCGAATCCTAACACTAGTTTAACAACTAGTGTTAGGAAAGGCAATGCTTTTGATGGAAAAACCAGCAAAAGATGTTGGAGTAAGGAATAGGCGACTACCCATGGTAAAACCCAAACCAGGCCAGACCTATCGCCGCATGGGCACCCCGCCGGCACCAATCACCCGCCACCGCGCCCATACTCGCCTACTGCCCATGCCCGACCCAATACAACAAAGCCAATAAGATGATCGTGTATATAGGCAAATAGACATTGAGTTTTATCAGCAGGGCACTGCCATCATCCCACGGTGGATCAAATTGCCAGGGAGGACGGCGGGCAATGCGTCGTAATCCATTGACGAGGCAGACTCCACTGTTCCACAGAATGACGGTAATGCCGATGTCGATACCCATGACGTATGCAGCTGTCTTCGGAGGCAGGGGAGGTAATGAACCCCATGAGCAAAAACGATAGGAACATGGCGAGATCTCCCTCCTTTGACATCAGAATATGGGCCGCGAAAGCCAAGGGCTTATGGGTTATCGCGACAGAGGCCATCACAACAAGCCCATTTGACTGGTTAACTTACCGTTTGCTGATCTTACCATCCCGGTGCAGAACCGGGGTTAACCGCGGAAAAGCAGGATTCCCCCCGCAACAACCACCGACGCTGCCGCTAGCCAGGGTCCTAACGGCAGCGGAGCGTGGGAGCCCCGTTTGTGCCAATCGCCCGAGAGTACGCCCCAACTGAGCACCGCGAACGCCGCCAAGGCCAAAGTCCAGAAGGCACCCCAGGGGCCTAAGGCAACGCCCAGCATCATCCAATATTTCATGTCCCCGCCGCCGAAGCCGGACGTAAACCGCCAGAGCAAAAAACCTATGCCGGCTGTCATCCCGCCCCCTGCCATCGCCTGCCAGCCGTCGCCTCTGAGGATGGCCAACAGACCGAACGTCAGGAAGCCGTAGAGCAAGCCGCAATTCGGAATCGTCCGGATCCGGAGGTCCCAGAGACTCACCCACGCACCCCAACCCATCACGCAGCTGAGCCAGACAAACGACGTCAGTACCATTCAGGTGTGCCCCCTTTGGCAAAGGC
>JAKAAS010000542.1:843-2626 GCA_021802225.1 Bacillota bacterium | reverse complement strand
GGTTGTGATGGTGGCAGTGCTGGGAGAGGTGTCCCCCAGCCAGCGGGTGGGGGCGCTGGAAGAAGCCCGCCGCGTGCTGACCCCGGAAGGTCTTCTAGTCATCACGGAATTCTGGCCGGACCCGCACTATATTCCCCTGGCAAGAATGGTGCGCCATCTGCGCCAGGCAGGATTTTCCATTGTGGATGTGTTTGAGAAGCCGATGCTCTACAGCGTGTCCGCCAAACCGGTCCGCTCCACTGAATCCTGATCCAAAAGTGGCGACATGATCTTGTTAATGAGGTGGGAATCAATGAAACGCATTGAAAAACCCTGGGGATTTGAATTGTGGTGGGCGGTCACGGACCGCTATGTGGGCAAGCTGATTCATGTCAACCAGGGGCAGTCATTAAGTCTGCAATATCACTGGGTGAAGCATGAGAGCATGTATGTGGTGGCGGGCGAGGCGGATGTGCTGATTGACGGTGAGGTGAAGCGGATGCGGCCAGGCGAGGCGGTGGAGATTGCGCCCATGACCAGGCACCGCCTGACGGCGGTGACGGACGTGGACGTGATGGAGGTCTCGACGCCAGAACTGGACGATGTGGTCCGGCTGGAGGATATTTATGGTCGGCAGGGAACTTCTGCGCCGTAGTGAGAAAAAGAAGCCGCGGGGTTAACCAGCGGCTTCTTTCCCTACAGTCTGCTTGATGCGCTGGGCAATCGTCAGGAAGATGCCGGCCGCCTGGGAGTCCTGGTCGGTGGACGTCGTGGGTCGGCCCTTGTCGCTCCCCTCGCGGACGGTTGCTTCCAGAGGAATTTGGCCGAGCAGCGGCACGTCGAACAGGTCGGCTAAAGATTGCCCGCCGCCTTCGCCAAACACGTTCATGCGCTCTCCGTGGGGACAAACTACATAGGACATGTTTTCGATGACGCCGATGATTTCCTGGTGCGCTTTCTGCGCCACATCTCCGGCGCGGTGCGCCACCTGGGTGGCGACTTCCTGCGGGGTGGTGACCAGCACCAGTTTGGCCTTGCGCACTTTCTGGGCAATGTCCAGGGCAACGTCGCCGGTGCCGGGAGGCAGGTCGATGAGCAGGTAGTCGAGAGTGGGCCAGGCCACATCGGAGAAGAATTGCTGCATCATCTTGCCCAGCATGGGTCCGCGCCAGACAATAGCCTGTCCCTCCTCGACAAACATGCCCATCGATACGAGATGCACACCGTGTACCGCCCAGGGGATGATTTTTTCCTGTTCGTTCACTTTGGCTTTTTCTTTGGCTCCAAACATGCGCCCTTGGCTGAATCCGTAAATATCCATGTCAATCACGCCGACGCGCGACCCCATACGGGCCAGCGCCACGGCAAGATTGGCGGTCACGGTGGATTTGCCCACCCCGCCCTTGCCGCTGGCTACACCGATGATGACGGTGCTGTCCGCATCCGACATCATGCCTGCAGCTGCGGCCTGACCCGGCAGGGGGCCGATGATTGGCGCTTTTTTGCCGGACGACGGGGGCGGGGGTGGGGTCACGCTGATGCGAGCTCCGCTCTCCGGACGCGCCGGCTCGCCCTGACGGGCTTTCTGGGCGGCCTCAAAAGCTTTTTGGAACGCCGCCCGGCGCTCTTTCTCGTTCATCACCGACAGGGTCACGGCGACATCTTTCACTTCCGGCAAAACTTTTAGGGCCCGGTTGATGTCTTCCGTGATTTTCTCGTGCAGCGGGCACCCGTCGACGGTGAGGGCAATATCCAAGGCGACACGGCCATCCGGCTCAATAGCGACCGTGCGGACCATGTTCAG
>JAKAAS010000542.1:0-833 GCA_021802225.1 Bacillota bacterium | reverse complement strand
GCAGACAAATTAGAAGCCGAGTAAGCGGCGGCCTTCATCTGTCAGCATATCAGGAGTCCACGGCGGATTCCAGACAATGTCGACATGGGCTTCTTTGACGCCGTCCAGTGTTTCGACAGCCATTTCGGCCGTCCGCGTGATGGTGTCGTGCATGGGACACCCCGGCGCGGTCAAAGTCATTTCGACGGTCACAGTCCCGTCGTCTTGCACATCCACGCTGTACACCAGCCCCAAGTCCACAACATTGACGCCTATTTCCGGATCGCTGACCTCTTTGAGCACTTCCAATACCTGATCCTTGCTGGGCGCTTCCGCCATAGGAGTCGCCTCCTTTTTATAGAGTGGAGGTATGCTCAATCCTGAGCACATCACTCAGTATTATACCGCGTTTTGCAATTTTGCAACGCCCGGAAAAAGTTTCTTGGAATGGATGCATACCCCAGAATATTTTGGCCACACTACGAATATGTCTGGTAGGTAACCCAAAAATTTATTCACCCTCCCGTACAGGTATCATCATCTTTTTTAGCCTAGACATACGGAGATGGGGGAAGAACGATGACAGGCCAAGAGTCTCACGCAAGTCTGATGCGGTTGATGTGGTGGAGCCTTAGGCTCGGATGGTCGAAAAACAAGGAAGGCCGGAGGAAGGCTAGACGGCGCATTTGGGGGATGCTGGAAGCGCGGTGGATGCGTCTTGTGCCTGGGGCTGTGCCTGGTGACAGCAGCGGGGTGACGCGGGCGGTATGGCTGGGGGCGGCGCTGGCGTCACGCTCGCTCATCCGCTACCCTCTTCTGCCGCGCAAACTGAAGTCACGGCTGATTTGGCTGGT
>JAKAAS010000541.1 GCA_021802225.1 Bacillota bacterium | reverse complement strand
TTCGGATGGAGACACGAGGTGACAGGCTGCACCCTACGGGGCTTATTTCGGAAATCTGGGGTAAGACGTAAACTTACGAGGTCCCGCTAGTGTGATGTCGAGCGAGAACCGTCCCTTCGGAAGAGACACATCCTACGCCTTTCCTTTCTTGACGACACACCAGTGAGGGTTTATAATCTTTGGAGAACGATGAGCCATGGAGCTGGCTCACCAAATTGCCTAGCGGCTAATGGCTCCTGATCAATAGATGTTGGTCAGGGGTCATTTTTTGTGGATTCTCGGGTTACCCCTGACCCTGTGCAATTTTATCGTCGAAAGAAGGGGCCACCATTAGCACACAAGAAACTGGGTACAGACTACCCCGTCCGACCATTCACCAGGGGAACAGAAGATCTCGTTGGCCGCATCGATTGTGGGAACATCACCCTATGATGGGGCGACCGTGGTTACGGATACTCCCAACACTCGCGTGTTCCGTCACAACCGCAGCGCCCCAATTTTATGTTAAAACGGCGACAGCTCTCCTCCCTGCTGACCAACTTCGAGGCGCTCTTTACGGGGAACGGCGGGTCCCTTTCCCACACAATCGAGGCAGGCGGTCTCCATGTCCAAAGCAGACAGATTTAGTCCGGGCAAACCCGCGTGTCAATGCGCGAGCGTGCCTTGCTATAATGCTTTCCCTGACCCGTTGCGGCCGCCAGCACCTAGTCGTGAACGCTACGTTATGGATACTGACGGTTTGGTCATCATCTCTATCTATGGGACCCAACCAATTTCACTCTTGTTCCGGTCTCCAGCTTACGCGAGGCTATGATCCTTTTGGGCGGAAGGAGAATGGTGATGCCGTCGTGGCTTGAACCTCCAAATCCACAAGATATGGTGTTCGAAGACGAAAGCGTGTATGACATACTGAAGTCGCGAGGGCATTTCTCTCGCGGCCATGAACCATTGGCGGTGATCAATGATCAACATCAAATCCATAGTGTGGTGTGTCTGTCCGACATCCTCAGCTACGTGGCCGTTCAAATGCAGGAGGTGCACCATTTATGGCCATCCTTAACGGTAGTTGTGCCGGAAACATCGTGGCGAACCATGCGGACGTCAATGCTTGGGATGCCCATTGGACAATTTTCCCGTTCTCGGCGGGGAATTGTCTGGATGCCGACTGATTGGGCTCATGCGGTACGGTGTCTCTCTCGCTCCTCACGGTCGGTTTTGTATGTTCAAGATCGTCGCCATGCTTTGGTGGGTAAAATAACATGGACCTCTTTGCAACGTTATAGGAATTTTCTGGGAGATTCCGAGCAAGACGATCGTTCGTAATACGCCCAAAGACAATAGCACGTCGTCAAAACATGGTATCATGCTACAGGAAAGCACCAAGAGGTTATGAAGCAAGCACGCGCGGATCTCCAGCCCGCTGGAGATCCGCATCCGCCAGATACCGCGGATGCGGGGCCCTCCACCGGCATCGAGACCAATGTTACCGATCTTGATTCGCATAAAGGTGACGAAACACCAAAGCGTGCAACAGAAATCCTCTCGGAACGGTCCATGAGAGGACTCGGACGGCACCTTGCGCGAGTTTCAGCCAGATATTGACGTAATGGGCCATGATCTGCACAATAACATTATCTCGGTCATGGTGTTGACCGCGGCTCAAGCCAAAGCGTGGGTCAAACCACTAATAACACCTCCCTCAGACAATTGACAAAGGGAGGATATCCTATGAGTCAGATAGCAAAATTTATCGATCATAATACTGCTAGGCGCGCTTTCCATCAGGCCGTAGCGACTTACAAGTCAGATCCTAGCAATGGTGATTATCAACGGATTTCTGAGCATATCCCTAGCGTCTCCGCGGGGTATATTATGGCATGGCCGATACGCAACAAGAATCAATCTTTCCGACATGACGATTTATCGTATTTCAACCATATTACGGAAATGGGCCTCGTCCCACAATCGGTGGTGGCGGCCGTAAGCGACCCGAGAAAACACCATCAAGAGCACTCAAAACACATAGTGGTAAGAATCGTGAGGGGTCACGTAAAAGGAACAATTACATCGCGACGATCACTGGATAAATTCTTGTGTGGATCACATTGTCACATGTCGTCCGCAGCGTGGCCTCTATCAGAATGGAGAATGCCTTGATGGCTGAACAGAATTGGTGTGCATACAGCCGACTCCCCAAACTAAGAAAGCAAGATCCAACATTACAAGGGACTAAATGGGATAGTGCGTTTTTATCATCCTTGACAGCCGCGCAGTGCCTTTTTTGTGCGGGTCAGGAAAGGGCTGTTAAAGAATATTTTGATGCTCTGTTCTATGAAATGATTCATGCGTGGGAAACGCAAAAAAGTATTCGTGAGGCATGGGGAGTTTGTCCCCACCATGCAAGCCATCTTGCTCAATATGAGGGCGCTTTAGGTGGAACGATTGTGGTTCAAGATGTGCTCACTACCCTGTGTTCGTATTCTTCGCCCCCGAAAGCGCCCGCTCCATGTCCTGTCTGCATTTTAGAAGATGAAGTGACTCAACGCTACAAACGTTACCTAAGAGCGGTGGCACACTCAGAGACAACCATGCAGATCACTTTGTGCTGGTCACATTTCAAAACTACTGTG
>JAKAAS010000540.1 GCA_021802225.1 Bacillota bacterium | reverse complement strand
ATTCCCGAGGACGCGCTGGCCCGCCGCATCCGGCAGAAACAGGCCGGCAGAAGCTAGACGGTCGGCGGCTGGCGGCTGTAAGCCGGCTGGCCGCTCCACGGGAGCGCCGACTCTTCGGCGCGGGTTTCCCAGTACCAGGCGGGCCACAGCCGGGACTCGACCTGGTAGTGGTCAAAAAATGTCGTCAGAAGCGCCATCAGCCCCCCGGTGCGGGGCGGGTCCTTGGACAAAATCAGGGAGGTGGTGCGCGCCAACGGAGGCAATCCGGGCACATCAATGGCGGACAGCGTGCCGCTGGCAAGATCTTCCGCCACCACGGAATCCGGAACGAATGCCACCCCCAGTCCCACCTTCACCATACTTTTGACCAGGTCGTGGCTATTGAACTCCATCAGCACGTGGGGAATGATGCCGTGCTGTTCGAGCATGCCGTCCATGAAGGCGCGAAACCGGGAGGGAGTCTGGTACGAGATGAAGTCCATATGCGCCAGCTCTTCCAGGCTTAGCTGCCGCGGCATCTTCCGGGCCCGGTCAGGGTTGACCACCAGCCGCACCGTATCTTGAAACAGGGGCACCGAATCCACCTGCGGGTGGATGATGGGAATGGTGACCAAGCCAACTGCCAAGTCTTGGCGGATCACCCCGTCCAGCGTCTCCTGAATTTCCCCGATATGCACACGGACCCGCAATTTCGGGAAGTTTCTTGTAAAAACCGCCAGCACTTTTGGCAAAGAGAACACCGCGACCGTCGATACGGCTCCCACGTCAATCTCCCCCTGCCCCGGCCGCTCGACCTCGTTCACCGCCTCATAAGCCTGCTCCACCAGCGACTGGACCCGCTTGGCATAGTGATAGAGCACCTCGCCGCTCGGAGTGAGGCGCATGCGCCGCCCCTGCCGGATGAGCAGGCGGGTGCCAAATTCCTCTTCAAGGGCGGCAAGCTGCTTGGTCACGGCCGGCTGAGTCAGAGATAGCTGGTCTGCCGCCCGCGTCAGACTGCCTGCGTCGACAATGCGCACAAATGTCTTGAGATGGGACAAAACCACGCCGTGCGCCCCCTTCTTGCTTCCACTGTTCGCCTGCTATTGTATCGCATCATTTTTTGTTATTCCACTTGGTTATGCGATCGATAAATATTTTTCATTTTCAATCACCTCGGCAGGGGTCTACAGTAAAGGTACGCGCAGACATTTCTGGCAGGCGCTCAAGAAGCAGGAGGGACAGTGTATGATTGCATGGAAGATAGGCGGGGATCAGGGAGAGGGGATCGACTCCACAGGAGATATTGTCATCCATGTCGCCAACCGCCTTGGCTACTATGTTTACGGATACAAATCTTTTTCGTCCCGCATTAAAGGGGGCCACACCAATTACAAGGTGCGGATCGGGGTCCGCCCCATCCGGGCTGCAACCAAGCGCACCGACATCCTGGTGGCACTGAACCAGGAGACCATCAACCTGGCGGCTCCCGAGCTTGAAGGAGGGGTCATCCTCGCGGACAGCGCATTCCAGCCCACCCTGCCGCAGGGCGCCAATGCCCAGCTGCTGATGCTCCCCATGACACAGATCGCCAAGGAGAGCGGGTCCGCCCTGATGCGCAACATGGTAGCGGCCGGGGCATCGGCCGCCCTGCTCGGGTTCAGCCTCGAGCCATTCAGCGATTACGTGGCCAAACGGTTCGGATCCAAGGGCGCCGCGGTCGTGCAGTCGAATCAGGAGGCTTTGCAAAAAGGCTACCAAGCCATTGCCGAACAGCTTTCGCAGGTGACGAGAACCTTTGCGCTTGAAAGCTCCCGTCCCGCTGACCGCCTCGTGCTGACAGGCAACGACGCGGTGGCCCTGGGCGCCCTCGCGGGAGGCTGCCGAATCATGTGCGGCTACCCTATCACCCCCGCCACCGACATTATGGAATCTCTCGTGAAATGGTTTCCAAAAGTCGGCGGGGCCGTCGTGCAGATGGAGGACGAACTGGGTTCAATCACCGCAGCGATTGGCGCCGGATTCGCCGGTGCGCGGGCCATGACCGCGACTTCCGGTCCCGGCCTGTCCCTCATGCAGGAAGCCATCGGGCTGGCCGCTATGACTGAGACCCCCGTAGTGATTGTGGATACCCAGCGCGGGGGCCCCAGCACGGGCATGCCGACCAAGCAGGAGCAGTCGGACCTGCTGGCCCTGATTCACGGAGGGCACGGGGAGGCGTCCCGAATTGTCATTACGCCTTCCTCTGTAGAAGAGTCCTTTGAAGACGGATACGAAGCGTTCAACCTGGCGGAGTATTTCCAGACCCCCGTCATTATTGCCACGGACCTCTCTCTGTCCCTGTGGCAGCAGTCCGTTGACCGGTCCCGTCTTGCCGGACCGGTGCCGATAGACCGTGGCCGCGTCTTGCCGTCAGTCCCCGCCGCCGAGTCCGGGGCAACTTTCCAGCGTTACGCATTCACGGCCGACGGCATCTCTCCCCGCACACTGCCCGGCACCCCCGGCGGCCAGTACCTGGCCACCGGGGTGGAGCACAGTCCTTCCGGGAAAGTGTCCGAGGATCCCGCCAACCGCGAGCGCATGATGGACAAAAGGCTCGGGAAGACCGCGCAGATTCACCGGATGCGTCCGGGATTTCTGGTTCAGGGGCCGTCTTTATACCAAT
>JAKAAS010000539.1 GCA_021802225.1 Bacillota bacterium | reverse complement strand
GGTACACACAGACAATCATTCGGGTTAGGAGGACATGCGGCATGTGGTTTCCCATCAATCCCCGCAGTGCCACGCCCATCTATCAGCAGTTGGTCGACGGCATCAAGGAGGCCGTGGCCAAGGGGATCTTGCCGTATGGAGACAAACTGCCGTCCGTTCGGGAACTGGCTAGCACCCTAACACTCAATCACAATACCGTCGCTAAGGCCTATCAACAGTTAGAGCGGGAAGGGATTATTGAGGTAATTCAAGGTCGGGGAACATATGTCACGGCGGCGTCCCCGAGCGAGCCGCCAGATTATCGTGCGAGATTAGCCAAATTAGAGGATATGATGAAACAAATGTTGGTGGAGGCCCATTATTTAAATCTGGGGGATGACACTTTGTTGTCGCTCTTTGTTGCGACCATGAACGAATGGAAGAAGGGACGGACTGGGTCATGAATGCGGCGATTGCGATGGACAATGTCGCGAAGCGATTTCGAGAAAGTCAGGCACTGCAGGATGTGCAATGGTCGGTGCCGGACGGCTCTATCTATGGCCTTATAGGGGCGAATGGCGCGGGAAAAACCACGCTTCTTCGTCTGGCATTGGGGGTGATGTGGCCCGACGCCGGGGAGGTTCAGATCTTGGGGGAGGTTCTCCGGAGAGACAACGCGGACATCCGTCAACGTGTTCACTATGTCGCATCGGGACGACAATTGCCGCCGAGCTTTCGGGTGGACGAGTGGATTCACTATTCTTCTCTCCTCTATCGCCATTGGGATAAGAAGATTTGTGACAAGCTGATGCGCGCGTTGGCCATTGATGGTCGTCGTCAGATTGGACATCTATCCCAAGGGATGCAGGTGAGCTTTCAGCTCGCGGTGGCAATAGCGGCCCGTCCGGATTTGTTGCTCCTTGATGAGCCCACCAATGGCCTTGATTTAGTGGTGAAATAGCAAGTATTGCGGCTCATTATGGATATGGCGGCGGAAATGGGGACCACCGTCGTGATCGCCACGCACAATATTGATGATATTGAGAGAATGGCGGACGCCGTCGGACTGCTTTATGCGGGGCGTTTTCTCTTGCAGGACAGTCTGGATGTTATGAAGGCGCGACTGCATGCTCTACAGGTGGTGATGCCAACAGGGGCGTGGCCAGCAGAAGTTTTCGATGATCCCAGCGTCGTGCAAATGGAACAGCAAGGACAGGTCGCACGGATAGTGGTTGAAGGAAATGTCGACGCTCTCTCCCGGCGAATGACGGCCGCTGGAGCCAGGATCATCGAACCGATTGCGATGGATTTAGCCGACATCTTTCGCACAATGCTAGATAAGGAGGGGTATTCGCGTGACTCGATCCGCTGGGATGATCGCTAAGACTCTAAGGTCTCCGAACAACTATCGCGAATGGCGCGTGAATCGCGGGCTCTATATCACCGCGTGGATAGTTTTAGTGCTGCCCATGGTGTGGACCATTGGCCAAGCGATACATGTGCAACTGATGATCGGGGGCCAATGGTTGCACTTGCAGATCCAATCCTACGTGGGACCCGCTCCTGAGGTACTGCACTTTAATATGATTGTGGCAGGTCTTCTAGGAGTGCTGACCTTTTGGCACGATCGCACCCGTGGATATCTATCTATCGCTCTTGAGGGACCCGTGAGTCGGCGGGCGATATGGCAGTCAAAGATTGTCTACGCTTTTCTAACGTTGGCCTCGGCCAACCTCGCCACACTGCTCATGATCGGCATCACCAGCCTCTTTGCCGGGATGGGCGGGTGTATGCGAGCCATTATCTTGCGCACCCTTTACCTTTTATCTCTGCAAACAGGGTTAGCGATGACGGCACTCGCGATAGGGGCCCTGATGGAGAGTGTCATTTTGGCTGGCCTGGGGACGGCCAGTGTTTCTGTTGTCCCACTAGTCCTGGGGTCTATATGTCACAATTTGCCCTTTAATGAAGGGGACATCGCACGCTGGTCGGAGGTCGTCGGTGGTTTCTTCTTCTTCCTCGGACCCTTTAATTATGCATATCCTACCGTTCTCTGGCAGGAAGGGATTTTTTCTCTCTTGGCCTTCGCCTGGGCACTTCTCTCTTGCCGGTATGGGCTGCGGTGGTGGGAGAAGGCGCGCCTCGAGCGCTATAGCGAGTTATTTGTTTTCCCCTGGGTGTGGAAGGTCTTTTACGGATTTCTCGGCATCATCAGCGCATTGGTGGTGACGACGATCATTGCGGTGCCGGTGCACTTCCAATCGAGCCTCTTTCTGATCTGTTTAATTCCGCTCAGTGTTCTAGGCTGGTTCGCCTGGCGGACAGTGTGGGCGGGATTGTCCCAACGTGGTTTCCCGTGGGCTCCTGAGCGTCATGACGTGGAGAGCAGAGTCCCCTAGACGAGTAGGACTTAGACCGGGAACGCCGGCGTGATGATCCATTGTCTGATTGCGGACCGCATCATTTTCGCAAGGTCGGTCCAGATGGCGCGGGACATCGGTGCCGGCCGAGATGCTTAGGGGCATTCGTGTTATGTCTTAGACTGTTTGACCACCGAAGTTTCAACTTACCTAGCTGGGTGTAGTTGGCAGGTATTTGGTCACCGGTGGAGGTTCTTGACAAGCACTTTTGCCCGCAGTAGCGGCGGTCCAGAGCGCGCGGGTGC
>JAKAAS010000538.1 GCA_021802225.1 Bacillota bacterium | reverse complement strand
CTGTCATAGGGTCTGATGGACCCTTGTTGGCTACCAAAAGGACATTTAGAGCATCTAGCCCCACAGTCTCTGGCGACATGAAGATTCCCAGAGTGTTGCTAGACCAGCTATGAGCCCAGCCCCCTTTCTTTCACGGGCCTATCCAGAAATGCCAGCACACATGTTACTGCCGAACGGACTGATGGGATACATCACCGGCATGGGCTACGACATAATAGGCAGCCGCTTGGGCCCTATTGGCGCAGCCTAGTTCCCGCAAAATATTCCCAACATGCTTTTTGACGCTGGATTCACTGAAGTACAGAGCTTGCGCGATTGCACGATTTGTCTTGCCTTCCGCCAGAAGCTTCAAGATGGTTTTGTCGGCATTTCCGAGCGTGTTTAAAGGGGGGACCGAGAGAGGCGCTATCGCGGCAGGCGGCTGATCACAGTAAGGCGGTGCGGCCGTGTGCGTCATAAGATAGAGCATTTCCAATATTATAGTTCTCCGGCATGACTTCGCCAGAAATTGCATCATATATCCCGGGCTGCTTGGCCAATTGCCGCGCTGCGGTTCCTCTTCAGAGACCATCATCAGGACACGCAGCACATGGGCACGTCTCAGTAAAGCGCCGGCCTCCCGGCAAAGTTCAAAATCGCGCCCGTGCGCCAGCGCGCTATCAACGACGACAACATCCACGTCAAGGGGAGTCGCGGGCAAGGCGTCAGACATGGAACGGTATTCCGCCACAACATGGAAATCTGGATGGCCGTCAATAAGCAATTTGAGCCCCCGCCGATAAACTTCCTGTGAATCAATCAGGGCTACTCGGGCCGGCTGCGAAGTATATTGCACAGAACTCATCACGGAACACCTTCTCTTCCCTGGACAGACCGGATGTTCGCTCAGTGTCTTGATCGGAGGATCTCGCGCTGTTTGGAGCAGCCATGACTTTGAACACAGTGCACAATGGGGTCAACAACAATCACCATATTCTTATATTGTACTGGTTATGTCGACATAATGAGCGAACTTATCCACAGTTTGTCTGGACGGATGATAAAATCGTTCGACTTTTTGCGACCGAAACCGCCCCGAGATGCAAAAGTTTTCGCGGATTGCGGCCAGTCTTAGCGAACAAGCCAAGACGGTGTAGTGGCCGCCGTCAAGCACACTGCACTGCCGTAGGCCGGGTGATTCCCTGATGGAATGGCTGTGGCGAGCGGTACGCTGGCCAAAGGAATGTTGCAAATTTCAACTCCACCGAGGATGTGGTGTGGCGGCTCCAAAGAGGTGTCATAAAGCTGGGCGGGATAGTAAAAGCCGCAGGGATTTACTCCCGTGGCGGACATCAACCTAGTTTGGTAGCGCATGGGAAAAGCTCCCACATGCAGATTACGGCATCTGAAAATCCAGCCAACCCGCCATATATCGCCGCGCGCGCCTTGGAGTCAGACTTGCCTGGCCGCCCATGTCCGCACCGGTGAAGACCGGCGTGAACACTTATGGCAATCTCGTCCGGTGACCCAACGAATATGACAAGATGGGCTGATAGCCGTCCTGTTTTGTGCTTAACCGCAGTACGGCCCGGCGACCGGACCAAGGGTCAGCCCTCCCGTCCGGCCTCAAGGACCCGTGGGGCCGGGCGCAGGAAACGGACGGCCACTGTGGCAAGCGATGACTGCAAGGGGTAAGTTCATCAGAGCGGATGTCCCCATATCATGGTACAGTAAGAGTGTCATGGAGCGCTCGGTTGGCTGACCTCGCAGGATCTGGATGGGTTGCCCCTAAGGCAGCCAAAAATCACGACGAGCCACAAAGACGGGGAATATGGAACCACATAAGTCGAGGAGGACATTGTCATGAAGAAAATCAATATTATAGCGATCGCACAATTGCCGCCGGCAGAGCGTCACATAGAGATGGGGCAGATATTTAAAGCGCTCGAGCCGCTGCCGGATTGGGAGCAGGCTGAAGCCATCAAGTCGTTAATCGAAGAAATGGCCGACAAGGCTAATCATGATGAATACATCAATCTGTGTTTTACGAACTTCAACTTGCAAGAGGACCGGTCAGATTCTGACGTCAAGCATTTTTTGCAGATCAGGGCCCAGGCCGCAGCTGGGTTGCCTCCCAAACAGCAAAAGCGCGACCACGCGATTATGAACGAAGCGCTTGACCGTTTGGACAAGCCCCTTCAGGAGAAAATCATGCGCAATATGCCGCTATAGCCAAAGACGGCAACGGCATTGGCGTCGTTCGGGGAACGCTCCAGACCGTTACCGCTTGGGGAAACTGGGTGATAAGTCCGGGGTGTTCCTCTATGGCCCATTCCACAATTGTCCACGACGATGAGAGGCATGGGGGCTGTTGGAATTTTAGCGGGCCCTCACGGAACTTCGCGGATAAAGCTGCTGTTGCATTGTTTGCGAATTGACGCATTTAGCGGCGGTCAGGCCGTGTCTTCTGGGGTCGAGCGAATTCAGCAATTACACGGAGGAGGATGATTGTGGACACTCAAGCGCCAGCGTTTGTCATTTTGGGAGCTACCGGTGATTTGACCAGCCGGATGTTGTTTCCGGCTATATATCAACTGTTTGCACAAGGAGACTGGAATTCATCGAAAATCGTCGGCTATGGTCTGGATGACTGGACGGCGGGCCAGTTC
>JAKAAS010000537.1 GCA_021802225.1 Bacillota bacterium | reverse complement strand
CGGGTTTAATGATCGTCCGAGCACACCGGGACGAGTCCCCAACAAACTGGCCACTCTCAGCCATGCCCTGTGTCTCTTAGCCGAGTCCACGGGCGATACATCGTGGTTGGATTATGCCCGTGCCGCGATTGACGATGTGCTGCGTTTTCAAGTGCCGGAAGGAGGCTATGCGGGGGCAATTCATCAATATGCTGCCGATAACCGTCACGGCGACGGAAGGTTGTTTCCTTTCTATAA
Organism: Bacillota bacterium; assembly: GCA_021802225.1. Next base: position 2,412 of record JAKAAS010000537.1, on the reverse strand, counting down.
CGCACGGTGTATCGAACCTTTGCTCGTCGCATCCCGCGTCTTTGAAGAGACCAAATATCTAGCCGCCGCTGAAAAGATTATGGGGTTCTTAGAACACGCCATGACACCGGAAGGGTTATGGCCCCAGATTTGCTATCTTTCCGGGGAAAGGGCTGAATATCCGCGCTGGATTGCCGGCACCGCCGATATTCTCTACGCTTTTCACGTCATGGGACGCTCCGTTCCCTCCACAAGCCTGGAACGGTTGCTGACAAGTCAGTTACCATCGGGAGGATTTCCTACAGGCGTAGGGTTCTCGCGCAAGGCCCGCTCTCGTGCCTCATTGATCCCTCCCGATTACCGGGACATGACACCGGTAACCGGATGGAACGACAAGCTGCTGAGACTTCTATCCTCCTTGCTGCCGTCTCCTGTAGCAGATGAATGGCCAATCCCACAGACTGAGGGATATTCCCTTCAAGTGCGTATGAATGGTCATACGGTAGTGTTCACCGAAACGGCGGAGCGATTCGACTATGGCACTCAGTGGTCTATTGTGAAGTCGGAACCTTGGGCGAGGGGGATAATACTATGAGATGTACCAATGTGACTGGGAATCACGCGCCGGTGACGGACTTGGTCTGCAGGTTCGGGAGGCCGGCATGTACAGGCGGTATCCCTTCCCCAGCAGGAACACGCATAAGTTCCGAAAACGTCTGGGTATTTTGCACACAGACAAGAGCGCTCAAAAATTCCCGTGAGATAACCTATCAGCCAGGACATATCCTTCGCCTGGCAAAAAAATATATCCTGCCGACCATGATCAATTTTGCTTCTTGTCGTCAACATTCGCCCCCTTTGTCCTCTCTAAGTCGTGCATCCAATGTGAACCGCAAGTTGCTGTGATTTATTGAGGTATTCTTCGGCAACACGTTACGGTTACGTTTCTCGGAAATATTTGTGAAAAACTGGAGGTTCCTGAGACACATGATTAATATGAATATTTCTTCGTCCCATAATGGGTTGCGAGAAAGAATTGTCACTCGCAATGCCACTGTGGGAGTCATTGGATTAGGGTATGTTGGTCTTCCCCTTGCCGTCGAACAAGCTCGCTCCGGGTTCCGTGTACTGGCCTTAGATGATAATTCTGTGAAGGTTGACAAAGTCAATCGTGGAACCAATTACGTTCCTGACGTCAACGACGATGATCTGTATAAACTGACTCAATCAGGGCAGATCACGGCATCGACAGACTATACAATGTTGTCTGCGGCCGACGTCCTTTTGATTTGTGTTCCAACCCCCCTTAATCAACACCAAGAGCCGGATTTGTCCTACGTCACCAGTGTGACCAAACAGTTGGCCGAAATAGTTCGCAAGGGGCAACTCATTATTCTTGAATCTACGACGTATCCTGGAACGACACGGGATGTGTTGTGCCCTATCCTAGAATCTTCGGGTCTTAAGGTCGGAATCGATATCTTTTTGGCGTTTTCTCCTGAGCGCGTCGATCCCGGCAATCCCAGTTTCCGAACAAGAAATATTCCCAAAATTGTCGGAGGAATCACCCCGGAATGCACACAATTGGCTACGCTATTTTATGAACAGGCTCTGGAACATGTGGTGCCAGTTCAATCAAGTGAAGTAGCAGAGATGGCCAAAGTGTTTGAAAACACATACCGAGCCGTAAACATCGCTTTGGTTAATGAACTGGCGATGTTGTGCGGGCGCATGGGATTAGATGTATGGGAAATTATTGATGCGGCTGCTACCAAACCATTCGGCATTCAAACCTTTCACCCGGGGCCAGGGGTTGGAGGTCATTGCATTCCTCTTGATCCATTTTATCTGGCGTGGAAGGCGCGGGAATATGATTTTCCCACGCGATTTATTGAACTGGCGGGAGAAATCAATCGTTCCATGCCCCGTTACGTGGTTCAGAAACTGCAAACTCTCTTAAATAATGACCATAAGTCTCTAAACGGTTCGCGAATTCTCCTGTTGGGAATCGCGTACAAGGCTAACTCAAATGATGATCGGGAATCTCCCGCGCTTCAGGTATACAACTTATTAGAAAAGCACGGTGCTGAAGTGATGTACCACGATCCGTTTATTCCCGCGGTAAAGCCCCAGACGTCGTTTCCTCGTTCGGTAAGCTCTGTTTCATACAGTATCGACATGTTGAAAACACTGGATGCCGTGGTCATCACAACTGAACACGAAAGTGTTGACTACCAAATGGCTCTTGAATACGCTTCCCTCGTGTTTGACACCCGAAACGCTACACGCGGCATGAAATCATCTGGGGCCAGGCTGGTACGGTTGTAGCATGAAGAGCAAAAAAGGAAGAAAGAAGGAATACAATGATTTTAGGCATTCCCCGTGAATGGGCTCTTGCCTTAGTACTTTTGTTTCTTGCCTTTCAAGTACTTA
>JAKAAS010000536.1 GCA_021802225.1 Bacillota bacterium | reverse complement strand
CAAAACCGTTCGCAATGCGATATTTACTGAAACCCTTGGCCCGCTTCAAATAAACGTGACTAGCCGTAACCCATAGGCGGTGCTGACGCAGAGTTCTCCCGGCATAAGTGAGTCTTTCAGCGGCTGAAAGACTCACTTGCCCCGAGTCGGTTCGCTCTGTTCCGGCAATATGCTGAGAGACATGACCACAAGACCATCATTTTCGAGCGCGTGTGGAGACGATTTCTTGTCTCCAACATTTGTATGCCGGTAAATTTTCCACTGTATACTCAATTCACAAACAATTACAGAATAAGGCTTAATGATTGAGAGAGCAGTCTTATCTTCCGTCTCAAGTTTCTTTTACCAGTGAGAAAAATGCACGAGGATAAAGATGTATGGAACGCTCACGGCACCATATCTCAAAGGGTACGGGATTTCGGCACATATGTGGCAGTTGTCGTGGGGGAATTCCCGTAAGAACTTATGCCAAAACGGGTTGCCATACACCAGAGGGTAAGTGTGCTCCCCGCGAAACATGAGAACTACGCCGCATATCCGTTTGATATACGTTTTTTGATTTCATGAGACAAGATGCCTCATTGAGTGGGTTTCCAAAGGTTCTTCTTATGTCATCACAAGGAAATAGCTGGATTTCCTTGTGTCGAATGCTGGTCCCTTAATTCTTTAGCCGGGGGCTGGCACAGCACAACGAGAAAATGTGCCCACCTGATCTAAAAACCAACAACTGACCCCAGTTTTGAGGGAGATGGTGAACGAGGTCAGGGGTTACGGCCTCCATTGAGCCAACAAGAGCGTGGCTCCCCACGGACGTGAAGGGGAGAACTGGAGATTCCGCAGGAATCCTTTATGCCTAGCCTCCCTATGCGAAATTGAAACTAGGAAATAAGCGCCCGTTTAGCCATTATTGCGCTTTTCCCTGCAATCATTTATAATTCCAATTACCCATAGTTAGAATTATGAAAATAAGAAGGAGACAATTAAAAAATGGAAATCGGTTCCGAAATTGAACATCGCATTATTGAGGCTAATAGCGACTCATTCCGATATCAGGCAACTATATACGATCAACGAGAGGTCACGTTAGGACGGCAGGCACAACGGCGAATCGCGGAACAAATAAGCCAGATTACTCGTCGTCTGCCGGATAGTGGCAAAACCATGCTGGATTGTGGAGCGGGGACGGGGGCCTTAGGTATGCATTTTCTTGGTGCAGGGTTTGATGTCACTGCCTTAGATCTTTCACCGGAGATGTTGGCGGTCTTTCAATCCAAGGCTGCGAGATCGGGTTATGCGGATCGATTGGCCATCAAAGCTGGGGAAATTATGTCCCTCCTTCAAGCGACCAATAAACAATATACTGTAGTCGGGTGTTGCGCGTTTCTCCATCATGTGCCGGACTATCTTTTAGTCGTGGATGCGATGTGCCGCAAGGTAGTTCCAGGCGGGCATCTCTACCTCGCATGGGATCCGACAGTTCGTCCAACATCGAGGGTTTATCGTAGTTTGGTTCAGGCGGACTTAGCATTGGATTTGGTACGCACGGATCCGCTAGGAATCATGCCGTGGTTACTAAGTCGGTTTCGTTCTCGTTCTGAGACGGTTGAGCTAGTAGATTACCATTCGGCGCTTGATCTCGCTCAAATTAAAGAAGTCGTGACCCAAAACGGCTTATACATCGACTCCTTGAGCGCCTTTGCGGGGCGGCGCAATGGATCGATCCAAGGGTTATGCGATAGATTCCAATTTACCGATCATTTTTCGCTTATCGCTCATGCCGAATGAGAACTAACTGAGAATGATTCCGTCCAACCAGAGTTGCGCCCAATTGCGTATATCGGGTGGACCCGCTGTGCCGAATGCCAGCGGTGTAATGAGGCTCGCTGCACCCGCACTACTCATTCTTGCCAATAGCGCCCGTGCTGGGCATTACGTATCCAGTTCGCTTTTCGGGATCAGATTCACCGTTGCCGCCGAGACGATGATATTCAAGGTCGTTCCACGGTTTGTGGCGGGATAAGTCGACGGGTTTTGCCCTTGTGCGGTGCCAATCGCCCATGCTATTGTTTGGTCCCTCCAATGCGTAACTGACGGCAATCGCATCTGCCGCCGCCGTAACAATGGTAATGCCCGTTCCGCAAGGCATCCCTAATGACAGGACTTGCTCTGCCGCCAATGTACCCGTCCAAATCGTTTTGTGCCGCTGACGGACGTATTATCGTAGACCGTGATGGTGTCCGGCACGGCTTCACTGGCGTTCGCAAGGCTACCTACGACACCGCCTAATGCTTTCACGGCGGTCGTCGTGGCCGTAGTGATGGCTACGGAGTATTTGCCGCTATAGGCGTCGGTAATGACCCCCGTGGTGTTTGGAATCGTGCGAAGACTAAAGTATGCTTCCTTGGTGTCATCATGGCCCATTGCGCCGACCGCGCCCGTACTTATTCCACTTGAACCCATGCACCACCGCCCCCTAAAGCGGGGACAACTTGCGGGCTCCGCTCCAAGGTACTACCCCGGAAGCAAATGGCGCTAACCTGCCCTTTCGTCCCCGAGAGGAAAGCAATGCCCTTCAACGATAGGGCCATGGTATCATGTCGAGCGAAGCTGGTTCCAATTCTTCTCGCGGTAGGGAGCCTTCGTTCGAAGG
>JAKAAS010000535.1 GCA_021802225.1 Bacillota bacterium | reverse complement strand
AGGTGCTGGAAGAGTTGCAGGGGAAGCCGGTGTATGTCACGATGGATATAGATGTGATTGATCCGGCGTTTATGCCCGGCACGGGAACGCCTGAACCCGGGGGAATTTCCTCGCGTGAGGCTTTGGAAGCGGTTGCCCTGCTCAAGGGGCTGAATGTGGTCAGCATGGACCTGGTGGAGACCATGCCTGCCCATGACTTGTCCCAGCGGTCCGCCGTGCTCGCGGCCAAGCTGGTCCGGGAAGCCCTAGTGGCGATAGGCTGAGATGGCAGGGGGGATTTGGGTTGGCCCGATTGGATGATGCGCGCAGCGCGATACGAGACGGCATCGCGCAGTGGTTGGAGGACAAGGGCCATGGCGGGCTCTCGGTTGACACCTCCGTGGATATTCCCACCGAGGGTGGTCACGGGGACCTCACGTCGAGCGTGTGCCTGCGTGCGGCCAAGTCTCTGAAGACTGCGCCGCAGGCTCTGGCGCGGGAGCTGGCCGAATTTTTAGGCAGTCACGTGCCGATGGTGGCCGCAGCGGAAGCCGCTGGCCCGGGATTTCTGAATTTTACGCTGCAGACTCCATGGCTGGCGCAGGTGGTCAATGATATCCGTGTCCAGGGCCCGGCCTATGGACGCAGTGACGCCGGCCAGGGCCAGCGCGTGCTGATTGAATTTGTCTCCGCCAACCCGACGGGGCCCTTGGTGATTGTGAGCGGGCGCGCAGCCGCGGTGGGAGATTCCCTGGCCCGAATCATGAATGCCAGCGGCTACCGGGCAGACCGGGAATTTTATGTGAATAATGCCGGCAATCAGGTGATGAAGCTCGGGCAGGCTATGTTCCTGCGCATTTTGGAATTGCGCGGGCAGGCCATAGGGGACTGGCCCGAGGGAGTGTATCCCGGAGAGTATGTGGTGGACGTGGCTCGCCAATATCTCCAGACCCATCCGGAGTTTGCGGCCGAAGCCGGCGGCGAAGCGCTTTTCTGGGAGCTTGGCCAGTTTGGGGCGGAATCCTTCCGCAAGGTGCATGAAGCGGTGTTGGCGGCATTCGGCGTGACATTTGAATACTGGACGTATGAAAAGGACCTCCGGGATCAAGAGGCTCCAGAGCAGGTGGTGGCGCGTCTCGAGGCGCTGGGATTCGTTCGCGAGGCGGACGGGGCGAAATGGTTTTTGTCCGAGCAGTTGGGAGACGACAAGGACCGGGTGCTGGTCAAGTCGGATGGCGCCTATACCTATTTTGTTCCGGACGCGGCTTATCATGCCCAGAAATTTGAACGCGGCTACGACTGGGTGATTGACTTGCTGGGACCGGACCATCACGGCTATATTGGCCGCATGCGGGCCCTGGTCACGGCGCTGGGATTCCCGGCAGACCATCTGGAAATTATGATTATCCAGTTGGTGCGTCTGGTCCGGGATGGGCAGGTGGTCCGCATGTCCAAGCGTGGCGGCCAGTTTGTCACTCTTGAACAACTGATTGACGAGGTCGGTGTGGATCCGGCGCGGTTCTTTTTCCTGGAGCGGGCGCCCAACACCCCCATGGACTTTGACTTGGGGTTGGCCGAATTGAAGAGCAGTGACAACCCGGTATTTTACATTCAGTACGCCGCGGCCAGGATTCACAGTGTTCTAAGGCAATGGCGGGAGGGCGTCCATGCGGATTTGGTCTGGGAGCCGGCGCTTTTATCCCAGCCTCTGGAGCGGCGGGTATTGTTCGCGCTGGCCCGCTACCCCGACATTGTGAGGCGGGCGGCTATGGACCGGGCTCCGCAGTATCTGCCCAAATATCTGACGGAACTGGCACAGGCATTTCACGCCTTTTACCGCCAGCACCGAATTCTGGATGAGGCTCCGGCCATTACAATGGCCCGCATCGCCCTGTGCGAAGCGACGCTGTCGGTGTTGAGTCTAGGGCTGGGCCTGCTAGGCATCTCGGTTCCCGAACAGATGTGACGTGTGTGGGAGGGCGTGTGGCTGTGCGCCACCTCAAGCGGATCGGCCTGCTTGCCGCCGGCCCCTGTATGGTGGCTGTCGGTGTTTGGCGCAGCGCCCATTATCCGGTGAGGGAGCGCGGAATGATTTTTCTGCAGATCGAAGCTATTTCTATTAAACCCCATTGTTTTTGGAGCCAGCGGGCAGATTGCTGGCTCCCTGCGTTGCAAGATGTGTCCTGAGGTAGGCGCCAGCAGTGGAGCAGCGGTAAAAATGGCCTGCCGCTATGGCATAATTAGGAGGCATGAAATTCCGCAGAAATGTCCAGGGGAAACAGGGGGAACCATTTTGGCCGATCAGGATGTGCTGGAGGAACTGGTCATGGAAGTGGAGCGCTTTGTCCGGCTGGGCTGGAGGTGGCGGGCGAAGGCCGAGAATGCTCCCTTGAATGGCGCAGAAATTCGCGCCCTGGTGATTGTCTACCGCCATAGCCCCATTAGCGCGTCGGCTCTCGCGGAGAAGATGGGGGTCGGGCGTCCGGCAACTTCGTCTGTTCTCAAACGTCTAAAGGACCTAAGATATGTTGGACAGGAAAATGATCCGGCCGACCACCGCCGCCACCTGCTAACGGTCACGCTGGAGGGGCAGATGATGGTTGACCAGGTGCGTGCCACCCGGCGCGCGATTTGGGAGCAGCATCTGAAAGCGCTGTCAGCATCCGACCAG
>JAKAAS010000534.1 GCA_021802225.1 Bacillota bacterium | reverse complement strand
CGGCATGACGAATCCTAAAATATTTACCATCCACGCTAAGGAAATACATTTGATAACTGTCAGTAGGGCTCTGCACCAGACTAGTAAGAGTCCTCGGATTAAGATTTCTATCTCGCCACACGACTTGTCCAAAGTTTGCGCAGGATCGCAAGCACTCACGATCTTGCGTGCCTTTTGAGTGTCTGAGCGCAATATCTCAACAAGGAGGTGTCGTCCATGTTGCATGCTTTCCTCGTGATTTTGCCGATCCTTCCCGGACACATCGTGCCGCATGTGCTGCCTATCGTTCATCACTTTCATCTTGTCCCAATGGCTTAAGGAACCGGATACCCCGTTCACCCGGATCATGGTGCCCTCATGTGGGAGCGTCATGATCCGGTTTTTTTATGGGTGATAAGAATGGCATTTCACGGAGGTGAATAGTATGTTAAGTCATATGATCACGATAGCTCCCATGATCCCTGCGCACGTGCGGGGATTATACCCGGGGTGGCCTTGCATCCCGGTCCACCCGTGGCCGAAAGTGCAGCCGGGTGTGCCTCGGATGCCTGTGGGACACGGGTGGGCTTGGCTGTGGCGTTTGGCTCATTCATAATCGGAGAGGGCGTTTTATCGGTGCGGGCCGCATAGCCCGCACCCCGTGTTTCTCAGTCCATTGCGACTTGATGAGGTTTCGTCTATCATACAGTTTTGGCTGACATTGCTATGGTTAAGGGGGCCTTTGTCATCACATCGTCATCGCACGATTCACCGGAAATTTTTGCTCGTACGCTGGCTAATGGCACCATTAAGGATATTGCTGTGTTGTGGAAACGCTTGTCACCCGCCTGTCGTCAAGCCTGGATTGCCGCTTATCCTCAGCTGCAGGCTACCGCGGCGTTTTGGACACGTCTAGTCGTCGAGGATACTACGGCGGATTCCGATCTTCATCGGACCGGCGGGTCCCGTCATGATTCTCGTCATCCTCATCAACCGTGACGTGTTTCTTCATTAATATCGTCTCGTGATACATAGCGCATCGTGACGGCAGGCCGTCCACTATCCTCAGAACGGCAAGTCATCCGGCCATTCCCAGGCTTGCTCAAGGAAGGAAGAAAACGTTGTGACTTCTTGTTATTTTGCAGTCGGTGTGCCTGTCGGAGAACAATATGCTGATCAGAACGCCTCGAAAATGGCAACTCAGGTTCTCGTTGCCCACGACTATTATCTTTAAAGAGTAGCTGTGTTTAATGATTGATTTACCAATATAAGCCATTACGTTATCGAAGGGTAATACCATATTCTGCGATTGATGGAAACGGCACCGTTTACGGCAAACCTCTGAATTTATTCATGGGGTCGGTGGTGTCTTGGCCTTTCGCGCTCGATGCGCGGAAGGCAAAATCTTGTCCCTGGGGTGAACGCCCCGCGCTTAAGCGCGGGCGAAGATGTCCACGAAAAGCGGAACACTCTGATAGTTCTTTGAGCATGAGTTTGCATAGGACGGCCATAGAATCCACTGCGAGGGTGCTCCCTTAGTGTTCTTGTTTTACTTCGAGTTCGGATAAAATCTTGAACAGACAAACTTACGTCCGTGACAACACGGATTGGATGGTGTTTAACCCGCCCAGGGCGGATGGCCGTCACGATGAGGCCATTACTTGTCCACAAGAGCGCAGCCATCGGCGACCACCCGAAGGTCAAGGCTCCGTAACCCCACACGACGACTTTGCCAGCGACTGCCGCAACCATCGTCGTCGAAGCACGGGGAAGCACTCGGCAAACCAAAAAAGGATTGCATGAACAAACAGGACCGCCCCGGAGATGGTGCCGAGGATGGGTTATGTAAGCATTGTGTTCCCTTCTCGCGGTTGAGTAATCCCCTATATGGTCACGATAACCTTTATCGAGTGGACAGCACCGCCTATTCCATCTGGGTGTGTAACTGCATCTCTCCATTCGTCGCTATTAAGGAGGACAGATCATAAGGCTTGAAAATCTTAAAGGGGTTTATGAGATTGTGACGCGACACTTTTTCTTTGTTTCGGGATTGATCCTCAACATGCTTGCCATAGCGAGGTGTGGGGTCAGTAACAATGTCAAAAATGAGAAGACTAAAATTACCTCAAATAGTCAGACCAATCAGGTACAAAAAAATATCGTTGACGTTGTATATCATCTTACAAGGCACTATATTTCTGTACCCCCAAACTTTTAGTAGCGCCCGATGGACCGGCTCTCGTAGCGACATTGCGGGTATTCCGCCCACGACGATTGTCGCAGAATTTGTATCGTTAATGCCAGCAGTTCTCGCTGGCATTATTCCCGTAAGCAACAACGAACCATCTGGTGTCAATGGATATACCGCTTCAGTGTGGGAAAAGGTTCTGCATATGTCAGCTGCCCAAATTGACCACGCTATTCGGTAACTTTAGCGTAAGCTTGAGGTTTTCGTTGATGACATCACAAAAATCGTGTAAGGTCACGTGTGGCGACACAGTCGAACGGGATAGCCGTAGACAGGTTTTGTCCTTCCGACCCACTGATGGTAAGCTCCTAGATTTGCCCCATATCGTGCTCTACGTCAACCCGATGAATCGCATCATCCGTCTGGATCCAGTACTCCAGACACCGCGTCAGAATCTGACGTGCGGAAGTTCGTTCGCCCAGCGC
>JAKAAS010000533.1 GCA_021802225.1 Bacillota bacterium | reverse complement strand
CGCCCTCTGGTGGACGACCGGTCCTGGAGACCCTAAGAAGCCATGACGCCATGAAGCAGGAAGGTGGCGAAAATTTTGATCATTTACTAAACGATGATCAGTCTTGGATAAGTCCATCAGAACGGTGTGCTTATAATCGCGAGATTCCGAACTAGTCAAGCAAAGGATGATCTGTAAGATGGGGCCTCAATGGGTATTAGGTGTCGACATAGGTTCTACGCACATCAAAGGGTTAGGGATCGATAGGATGGGAGAAATCGTCTATCGAGACCAACGGGCTCCGCGTCTGCTTACCACCGATGATGGAGGATTTGAACAAGATCCAAGAGAGATTTTACAAATCGTACTGGAATTGATTGCGCAATGCGGACGAAAGGCCACGATAGAGGCGGTGGCCTTTAGTGCCGCGATGCATACGTGCCTGGTAATTGATGAAGCAGGAAGCCCTCTGAGCAACGTCTGGATTTGGATGGACCGCCGTGCGGCTAGTTATGCTGAAGAATTACGCACTCGGGGGATGGGCCGTTTATGGTATGCCACTACAGGATGTCCGGTTCATCCAATGTCTCCGGCGGTAAAATGGTTGAAACTTCGAGAGCTATACCCGAATGGATTACCGGTATCTCTAAAGGATTGGCTATTTTTGCAGCTAACAGGACAACTCATTACCGATTATTCGACAGCTGCCGCGAGTGGCATGATGAATTTGCGTGGTCACTGGGATCCAGATATTCTACAGTGGTTGGGGTTGTCGTCGGAGTCGCTGCCACCACTGCAGGACATGACTTTTTCCTTGGGAAAATTTGTCTTAGGAGGAAGTGATGGCGCGATGGCGCATCATGGATTGGGAATTATTGCTGACACATTGCAAGCAGCGTTGACCTGGGGTACGTCCGCATCGGTACGCGTCACTCAGTCCGACTCAAGCCCTGCGCACTTTATTGCCAATGGTGGTTTTTCATATTTTATGGGACATGCCCGGGGATATCTTGTCGGTCAAGCGCTGTCTAATGCGGGAAATGTTCTGACTTGGGCCGCCAATCTGTTCGGATTGACTCCTTCTGAGGTCATTCGGATAGGGATTGAGGTAGCAAATACCGAGGCTAGCTTGCCCCATTTTGTCCCTTATTTATATGGTGAGCGGTCACCCGTGTGGGATGAGGCGCTGACCGGTGGATTTGTTGATGTTCGACCCTATCATGAAAGAACTCACTTCGTGGCCGCCGTCGTAGTTTCTTTGTTGGCTTTACTCAAGAGTTCGGTTGATCGTTTGGAAGCGGGGGTGGGATTCTTAAACAAAATTACGGTAGGAGCCAATCTTGGTCACAATACTCTGTGGGGTCGGGCGGTTTCGACTGTGTTAAACCGCCCGCTGGAGCAATCGGCCTCAGAAGATGCCTCAGTGTTCGGTGCGGCCCTTTTGGCCAGTCAGGTGGTGCAATGGGATATTCCCCGACAAATTCTTGTACCCCAGATCCTAGCGCCAGATATGACATGGCGGCAGGTACAAGACCGAGCGACACAACAGGCGAAGTGGCTTAATTCTCGGATTCCATATTCAGTGTCTTAGACTTCATGGTCAATGAGTGTCCGCTCTCCGTAAAGCGTCATATGCTGGTAAGAATACAGCAACGGGAGGACGGTCCATGAAATCTCGAAGACGCTTGCATCAAACTACTGTGCGCCCTTTTTATTTGTATCGACGGGAAGATGTCAGCGGAGTTAGCGGTACAGGGATTGTGGCCGTCGGAGTGATTCTTCCCTCGGGGCACGCAGTTATGGAATGGTGTTCCCGTTGGCCCACCGTAACCATTTTTCAGTCGATTGAACAAGTAGAACGGATTCATGGTCATAGTGGCCGCACCAGCATCGGGTGGGGTATTCCTCCCCGGACAATAGTTAATTTTCCCCAAACCGGCTTGCTGCATTGGTGGTGTGAACGCAAGGAAATGATGCACTGGACCCGTTTGGAGAAAATGGCAACGGAGATGCTGAAGGTTCCAGGATCCATGTTCCGTCCTTGGTGGTTACCTGGCCCTAAAGACGACAAAACAAATATGGGGCAATCCGTGGATTTAACCGAATATCTAGTACCTTTCCGTTCTTGGATCAAAGAGAAACTCGAGGCAGCGCACAGTCGTCCTAAAGCCTAAGAATCATGGGTTGGGTGACCTACCACGTGGTTTAAACGTCAATCTTAGACGACGGCGACATCAATCGACGGCACCAATGCCGCAAAGGCCAACCTGTTGCCGTCGTGCCCTCCTAGAAACATCAATTTGTTTCTCCAGTCATATATATGGGCTAGGACGAAGCACAAGCTTCGAGGGAGGGGAACTCGGTGGATTGGAAAGTACTACTATCAACTTTTGGACTTATATTTTTTGCGGAACTCGGAGATAAGACACAACTAACAACAATGATGTTGGCTGCACAAAGCGATAGCGCAACATCGGTCTTTGTTGGTGCTGCAGTGGCACTAACTCTTTCAGCTCTTTTAGGGGTGGTCTTCGGCGAGGCGATCACCAAAATGGTGCCAACTCAGTATATTCATTTAGGGGCTGGTATTGCATTTGTCGGATTGGGCATTCTGTTGATCGTCGGCAAATTGTAACGGAAGAACCTTTGGCTTGGTAATTTTTTGTGAAATGAG
>JAKAAS010000532.1 GCA_021802225.1 Bacillota bacterium | reverse complement strand
AGGTCAATGTGGACGAGGAGCCGGGGCTGGCCCGCCGCTTTAATGTGCAGGGCATCCCGACCATCTTGCGCTTTGATGGCGGCAAGGAAACCCGGCGGGTTGTCGGGGCGCTGCCCAAGGCGACGCTGCTGTCCCAACTGGGACTGAATGCCTGAGCTAGAGCCGGAAATCTCCAGCGGATGTGAAAAGCCGGGAACTTTGGACTCCAAAGTTCCCGGCTTTTTTGCGGCAGTCTTTGCCCGTACCCTCTCTCCTTCTATTCCCAGGTCTCGTGTCCCGGCCAGGGCAGCCCGCCGCTCCAGTCGCGCCAGTGGCGCTGCATAGCGGTCCAGGCTTCGACCAGCTCGTCCGCCTGCCACTTGCCGCCTTGCACAATTTGGGCCGCTGTCTGCTCATAATCCTCGTGCAGGTTCCACAGAGCCCGCTGCTGAGCGCTGAGCACCTCATCGTAAAATGTCTGCCAGTCGGGGGCTAGCCAGTTTTCCACGACGGAGGGAATCCACAAAGTTCGCCGGGCGCGGGTCATCGCCAGGTATAGCAAGTGCACTTCGTAGGCGGCTTGCTGGGGTGTGAGGGCATGCTGCCGGGTCTGCCGCCTGGTGCCGTAAGACCAGCTGAGCTGGGGCAAGGGGGTGAAGTCATCCAGAATCTGCACCATGTCCCATTCCCGGCCGCGGGCATTTTCTGCGGTGCTCAGAATGACGGTGGTAGGCTCGATCGTGTCCACGATCTGATTTTGCACTTGCTGCATAATCACCGGCAGCCGGCGCCCGTGCTTTTTAATGAGGGTGGCAAGGGTCAGCGCTTCTCGGTTCTTGGCCGCGGTCATTTTCTGCAGCCATTCATGATAGTTGGTCCAGCGTTCTCCCTGCCAGGTCCAGCTGAATCCCCGCTCCCTCGCCCACAGCCGGTAAGCGCTGTTCACGTCCTGCCACAGACCGCTGGCATCCCAGTAAAAGTAGAGAAATGTGCTGTGGTAGGCCATGCTGATGTCAATCATTTTTTCCAGCAGGCTCATATTGTAGCGGGCGATGAGAGTGAGGGGGCGCCGGCCCACAATGCTGTCCTGCACTTTAACTTCGCAGCTGCCGAGTCCTACCAGAGCGGGCCGCGACGCTCTCCAGTTCATAATGCGCGTGGCCCGTTCCGACGCCCCCTCAGCCAGCCGGAACGAAGCGCTGAGCGCAAACACCTGGTCCGGACTGAGGGCCTGCAGGATATCAGGAGCATCGCCGTAGTCCTCAATGGCGCCGGCCGGATCTGTGGCCATTATCTGGGGAACTTCTTGCAGTGCCAGCCACTGCTGCATGATGGGGTTGGCATTTTCGGCTTCGTCGACAATAATCAGCTGGTAGGGATGGGGGAGATGGCTCTGCACGAAACGCTTCAGAATCATTTCCGGAAGATACGGCAGCGTTTGCGGGCGCGCTTCGCACGCGGCCCAGATAGTGCATCCGTCTTCTACCAGAGCTTCAAGGCGGTCATGAACCGGAGCCGCGTCCAGTTCCTGGGCCCGCCTTTGGGCCCACGGCCTCCACGGCTCATCGCCGGGCTGGTAGCAGTACTCGCGGATCCACTGCTGCACATCGTCAGCATATAAGGTGCCAAATCGGTCAATTTGCGGGGCGATGACCGTGCGCAGCTGAGCCAGACTCCACTGCGGCACTTCTTCACAGCCAAGCAACGCATCCTGAGCGAGATCGGAGAAGGTCTTGACCTCAATGGGAGCGGGCAGATGCTCATGGACAAAAGCTTGCGCTTGGTGGGTGGAGACAAGAAAGAGCAGAGAGCCGCGTTCTTGAAAACGTTTTCCCAGCTCTTCGAGCACGGTAGTCTTTCCGGTGCCCGCATGGGCGACAATGGCGATGCGGTGCAAATCGCTCCGCTCTAGGATCTGTAATATGGCTTCCTGCTCTGCGGTCCATGCAATCATTGTGTCCTGCCTTTCAACACTGGTGAACTCGTTATCACTTGTCGTGGACACCGCTCCCCTTCTCCAATTCGCGTCATCATGGGCCATTTCGGGCCAAACTGCAAACCGATAAGGCTATGGTTGCGCTGGCGTTGCAGCTCGCTGCAACGTGTCCCACCAATCCAATGAGGACAACCCGTCGTTGTGCACAGTTCCTACTTGATGGGCCGTCTCGTGCCAGCAATCTTTGCACCCTGTGAGAAATCCGCAAGGACTGAAGTCGTCTCAAGCTCCCTCGCAGTTATCTATCTTCTCATTATACCTTATTGGACGAACCTCCACCCGTTCTCCACAACCAGTCCGGCGTTCGCCGGACGTACCCGCCGGGACAAGGGGGCCGTGCCGGGGAATGTACGTGCGGACTCTTCGGGTGAGGGGCCAAGGCAGGCATCCTTGGGGATTTCACGGCGGCGGAAAGATAGGGAGTTTTCTTCCAATATTTGTTGGGTTATGATCGGTATAGGGTGGTCGGCGGGGAGGCCTACCCGGTGGGGACCGTCCGAATTCTATCTGGCCATCAGCATGAAGGAGGCAAGAACAATGGCGGAAGGAAAAAGACACCGCACGGCTCTCGTCACAGGCAGTTCGCGCGGCATTGGGCGGGCGGTGGCGTTGGCGCTGGCCCGGGACGAGGGCATGGACGTCGCCGTGCATTACCGGCGGAACCGGGACGCGGCGGAC
>JAKAAS010000531.1 GCA_021802225.1 Bacillota bacterium | reverse complement strand
TCACCCAAAATGATGTCAAAATGTCTAAATCTCTCGGCAATGGTCTGAGCCTCAGGGAGCTTCTCGAACAGATTGACCCGGTGGTGCTGAGAACATACCTGCTGAGCGTGCACTACCGCTCACCCCTCGACTTCCGTGTGGAGGCGGCCCTGGAATGGGGCCGCGGACTGCAGCGGGTCTGGAGATTGTGGGAAGAGGCTAGGGAACAGCCAGCGCCCAGTGAGTGGTCTGATGACCCGTGGGCCTCCCGCTTGCAGGAGTTTGAAGAGCGTCTCGGGGCGTGTCTGGACGATGACTTTAATACGGCTAGAGCTTTCGCGGAAGTGTTCGAGATGGTGCATGATGTCCATCAGGGAGTTGCCCTGGGCCACCAGGCGCTCGCGCTGGGTTGGGCGCGGAAAAATCTGTGCGCAGCCGACCAACTGTTGGGGCTGCTTCCCGCCGCCCAGTCGACTGAATCCCTGCCAGATTTAGCGGTGCGGCTGCTGGAAGTGCGCGAGCAGGCCAGGGCCCGCCGAGATTTTCAAGAGGCCGACCAAATCCGTAGTTTACTGACAAAGGCGGGATATTCCATTGAGGACACACCAGAGGGACCGCGGGTCATACCCACCGCGCAGACATAGGCCGGAGCCCCAGACACTGCCGCCAGGCAGCGAGGACGACGGCGAGGAAAATATTCTGGTGGGGCGGCGCCCAGTGCTAGAAGCCTTGCGCGCTGGCAGGTCGATGCACCGGATTTGGGTGCAGGACCGCGAACATGAGGGGAGCATGCGGGAAATTATCGGCATTGCCCGGGACCGCGGCATTACTATCCAGGAAGTGCCGCGCGCCAAGCTTGATGCACTGGCGGGCCCCTTGAACCACCAGGGAGTGGTGGCCGGCGTCAGTGCCTTGCCCGTGCGCTCGCTCGATGAGGTCCAGGAAATTGCGGCGGAGCGTGGACAAGAGGCCTTGCTGATTCTCCTGGACCAGATTCAGGACCCGCAAAATCTGGGAGCCATCATCCGGGTCGCCAATGCCGTAGGGGCTTGCGCCGTGATTATCCCCCAGCACGGGAGCGCGCCCCTCAGCGCTGCTGTCAGCAAAGCCTCAGCCGGGGCTGCGGAGTATGTCCCCGTAGCGGAAGTGCCGAATCTGGCGCAGGCTGTCGAGACGATTAAGACCTGGGGATTTTTTGTGTTCGCCGCAGACCCAGAGGCCGAGGTGCTTTACACTCAGGCTCAGTTCCGGGGACCCGTGGCTCTTGTGATTGGCGCCGAAGGGACAGGGCTGCGGCCGCTGGTGAAGAAGCGTTGCGACCAGATCATCAAACTGCCGATGCAGGGGCCGGTAGCCTCTTTAAATGCCGCCGCTGCCTGCGCGGTGCTGGCTTTTGAGGTAGTCCGGCAGCGCCAAAATGCGGCTTTGTGACAGGGTGAATTTTTATGAAGCAGGACAAAAAAGCAAAATATTGCATGTTTCGCCGTCATAATGCTTGACGGCGAATTTACTGCCTGATTATAATGAGCGCAGACATTATGTAAAGGGTACAGCTTTTTTGTAGTGAATTTTCTGATAATAACCAAGCGTGCAGTGGAGGCGATTACACTATGTTAGTGCCCTCTTGTGATGCGACACATAATTATGAAGACATGACCGATGAGGATCTTGTAGCGGAAGCTCGTGACGGCAGCAGCGATGCTCTGGACTTCGTTATCCAGAAATATAGAAATTTTGTCCGCGCCAAAGCGCGCTCATATTTCCTGATCGGCGCTGACCGCGAGGATATCGTGCAAGAAGGCATGATTGGCCTCTATAAGGCCATTCGTGACTTTCGGAGCGATAAGCTGGCCTCTTTCCGGGCTTTCGCCGAGTTGTGCATCACCCGCCAGATCATTACGGCCATCAAAACGGCCACGAGACAAAAACACATGCCTCTCAACTCCTATGTGTCGCTGAATAAGCCGCTTTTTGAAGAAGATTCCGACCGCACGCTTTACGATATTGTATCCACGGCCAAGGTTTCTGATCCTGAGGAAATGGTCATTCACCGTGAAGAATTTGGAGATATTGAGGAGAAGATGGGAGAAATCCTCAGTGACCTGGAATGGAAGGTCCTCATGGCCTATTTAGACGGCCGGTCCTACCAGGAAATCGCCATCGAATTGCGCCGGCACGTGAAGTCCATTGATAACGCGCTGCAACGCGTCAAACGCAAGCTGGAGCGGTATTTGGACGGACGCGACGTGATGTTGCTTTCTTCATCGCGCATCATATAGTCAGAATGAATGGGCGGGGCCAGTTTTCCCGACCGATCAACTTCCCGCAGTAGTGGGCATGCCGCTGAGAGGCTATCTTTCGGCAAGGGAACGGTGCCATCTGCTTGCTGCCGAAGATTTTCCTGCACGTCCATGGCGGTCATTGCTGCACTGTTCTGCAAAAGAGTAAACATGGCTGGACGCCGCCAATCAGCCACAGTATCCAGTGATTTTCTCTTTAATGGACAGTCCGCTTAAAATTGCAGGTCCGCAGCCTCTACGACATGGCTAGTAATTGTCGGCCCTAATATATGTGATCAAGTCGTGGCGGGAAGGATTGCTGTCGGTCAGCAAACAGGCACCCGAAGGTCCCTAGGGTGCTGATAATGGATATCCGGCCTGTTGTCTGAAGCAAACCG
>JAKAAS010000530.1 GCA_021802225.1 Bacillota bacterium | reverse complement strand
GGGCGCTCGAGCATTTCGATACCGTGGTCATTCTCAAGGTGGCCCGTGTGTTTGACCGCCTGCTGGCTATTCTGGCTGACCGGAATTTGCTGGACCGCGCGGTGTACGTCGCGAACGTTGGGCGGGATGACGTCACTACGGTGGAGAATGTGGCATCCCTGGCCGGAAGGCCCTTGCCCTATATGTCTTTAGTGATTGTGCACGCAAGCAAGTATCCAAGGAGGTGCGGGAGTTGAGGGATGTCCGTCCAGGGTGGGTGTATATCATTGGCGCCGGTCCGGGTGATCCCGAATTGCTGACCGTGCGGGCCGCCCGCATTCTGGAGCGGGCGGACGTGGTGATTTATGCCGATTCTCTCATCGACCAGCAAGTTCTCGAGTACTGCCGGGCGGACGCCCGCATTCTTACCAGCAGCAACCGAGACTTGCGAGAACTGGTCGCCATAATGACAGACAGCGCCCGAGGTGGGCTGACGGTGGCGCGGCTGCAATCAGGAGACCCTTCGCTGTACGGAGCCATATCGGAGCAAATGCAGGAACTGCAGGCTAACGGTGTGCCCTTTGAAATCGTCCCGGGGGTGAGCGCAGTCTTTGCCGCGGCGGCTGTGCTCCAAAGAGAACTGACGGTGCCAGGGGTCAGCCAGACCGTAATTCTGACGCGGGTGGAAGGGCGCGCTTCGGCCGTCCCGCCAGCATCATCCCTACAGGCGCTGGCGCAGCACCGGGCAACCATTGCCCTGTTCTTGAGTGCCGCTCTGGCAGGAAAGGTTTCGAGGGAACTGGTTCAGGCCGGATATTCGTCAGATGCCCCGGCCGCTATTGTGTACCGTGCGACATGGGAGGACCAGCAGATTGTTTGGAGTACGGTAGGCCATCTGGCCGAGGATTTGCGCCTGGCAGGCATCCACCGGCAGGCGCTGATTCTGGTGGGGCCGTTTCTGACTGCTGGCCAGGCAAGCCGCTCAAAACTCTATGATGCGTCTTACAGCCACTTGTTCCGGCGCTCACAGGGATCTCCCGAGCCATGAAGAACGACCGTTGGGCTGCTGTGGCGGTGACCAAGCCCGGACGGCGCCTGCTGGAAGAGATCCATCGCCAGGCGGGGCCGGTGGACATTTGGGTGCCCAATCGCTTGCTGGAGGGCCGCCAGGCTCTCGGCTGGACAGGGTACGCAGGATCTCTGGCGCAAGTCGTATCGGAAAATTTTGGCCGCTACCGCGCCTGGATATTTGTGCTCCCGGCCGGCGCTGCCGTGCGGCTGATCGCGTCGTGGGTGCGTGACAAGCGCACCGACCCGTCTGTGACCGTAGTGGATGATGGCGGCCAGCACGCCATTTGCTTGCTATCCTGCCACCACGGCCAGGGGAATCAGGTGACGCTCGCGGTCGCCCGCATCCTGGGCGCACAAGCCGTGATCACGACGGGATCAGAAGTGCTGGGCAGGCTGTCTGTGGATCTTTTGGGGCGCGAGTGGGGGTGGGAGCGCGAGCCGTCCCCTGGCCTGACTGAAGTGTCCCGATTAATCCTGGAAGGGGAACCGGTCGCGGTGGTGCAAGAAAGCGGAGAGCGCCAGTGGGCGCACCATCAGGATTTCGCGCCGTGGGTTTATCACCGCTGGGAGCAAGTGCCGGGCAAGGCATGGCGGCAAATCCAGGGGTGCTTGTGGATTACCCACCGCCGTGAGCAGATCCCGTTTCAGCCGGGAGTGACGTACCACCCCAAAGTGCTGATCCTGGGCATTGGCGTGAGCCGGGGAACGCCGGAGCGGGAAATCTCCGCACTGGTGGAGCGTGTTTTTGAGGAGAACCATCTGGCCCTGCAGAGCGTGGCGGGGATAGCGACCATTGACATCAAGAAAAGCGAGCGGGGACTCACGGCGTTTGCTGAAGAGCGCCACTGGCCCGTGCAGTACTTCAGTGCCGAAGAACTGAACCGGACCCCGGGCGCTCCGTCGCCGTCTCATCCGGCGGTCTACCGCGCCACCGGAGCGCGGGCGGTAGCCGAGCCGGCAGCGCTGCGGGCCTCGGCAGGAGGGCGGCTGCTGGTGCCCAAGACCAAGACGGCCCGGGTGACACTGGCTGTGGCTTTGCAAAGAAAAGACTAGGAGGCCGAGAATGGACACGCAGGCCATTTTGTTAATAGGACACGGCAGTCAGGACCACGAGGGTTCGCAGCAGTTTGATGAAATGGCGCGGCAGGTGGCGATGCGGGTGGAATCTACTGTACAGATGCCGGTTCACCGCGCTTTTTTGGAATTTGCCGAACCAGCGCTCGGCCCTTATATTGACCAATTGGCCGCGCAGGGCGTGAAGAAGATCACAGCGATTCCGGTCATGCTGCTCGATGCCGGCCACTGTATGGAGGATATCCCCGGAGTTCTGCACGGGGCTTTGCACCGGCACAGGTCTCTGGAGATTGATTACGGGGAGCACCTGGGCTTTCACCCTGCGCTGCAAGAGGTTCTGGTCCGTCGCCTGCAACCTTATCCGGCTGACAGCAAGACCAGTGTATTGCTGGTCGGGCGCGGCAGTTCCGACCCGGTAGCCAACGCGCATTTCTACCAGATTTCACGCATGCTGTGGGAGCGGACCGGGTATGAATGGGTGGAGAACGCCTTTATCGGCATTACTTTTCCCCGCTGGAGACCACGGCGACCTG
>JAKAAS010000529.1 GCA_021802225.1 Bacillota bacterium | reverse complement strand
GCAGAGCCAGAGGGGGGAGAACTGGGCTATTCCCTGTCACACGGGTTCGGGGCGGCTTTTGACAATCCGGACTTGATTGTCGCGGTGGTGGTGGGGGATGGTGAGGCGGAAACGGGGCCCGCGGCGACTGCCTGGCATTCGAATAAGTTTCTGAATCCGGTCCGCGACGGGGCGGTTCTTCCCATCTTGCACCTTAATGGCTACAAGCTGGCCAACCCGACGGTGCTGGCCCGGATTTCGGAAGAGGAGCTTCTGGATCTCTTCCGGGGCTACGGCTATGAGCCGCGGCTGGTCGAGGGCGATGACCCTGCCGTGATGCACGAGGCGATGGCATCGGCGGTGGACAGCTGCATCAGCCAGATCCAGAGGATTCAGGAAGAAGCCCGGCGGACACAAGTGGCTAAGAGGCCGCGCTGGCCCATGATCATCTTGCGCACCCCGAAAGGCTGGACTGCGCCCAAGACGGTGGACGGGCACTACATTGAGGGCTCGTGGAGGGCGCACCAGGTGCCCGTGCTCGACGTGACCACCAACCCTGAGCATCTGGCCGTGCTGGAGCAGTGGATGAAGAGCTACCATGCCGAGGAGCTGTTTGACGAGTCCGGGCGCCTGAAAGAGTCTCTGCGCGCTCTGGCGCCCGAGGGGGACCGGCGCATGAGCGCGAATCCCCGCGCCAATGGCGGTTTGCTGAGAGAACCGCTGAACCTTCCCGACTTTCACGACTACCAGGTGCGCTTTGACAAACCCGGGCAGGCGAGTCAGGAGAACACGTATATCCTGGGTCAGTACCTGCGTGACGTGATGCGCCGCAACATGCACAATTTCCGGGTGTTTGGCCCGGATGAGACGGCGTCCAACCGTCTCCAGGCGCTGTATGAGGTGACCAAAAAGACCTGGATGGCAGAGTTCCTGCCCGTCGATGCGGACGGGGGAGAATTGGCTCCGGAGGGCCGCGTCATGGAGATGCTCAGTGAGCACACTCTGGAAGGCTGGATGGAGGGCTATGTGCTGACAGGACGCCACGGCCTCCTGAATTCTTACGAGGCGTTCGTGCACATTATCGACTCCATGGTCAACCAGCACGGCAAGTGGATTGAAAAAGCCCGCTTCGAGGTGCCATGGCGCGCTCCCATTGCATCGCTAAACATCTTGATCAGTTCCACCGTATGGCGCCAGGACCATAATGGGTTTACCCATCAGGACCCTGGATTTTTGGATGTGGTGACCAACAAGCAGGCTGACGTGGTCCGCATTTACCTGCCGCCGGACGCCAACTGTCTCTTGAGCGTGGCCGATCACTGTCTGGCCAGCACCGATTACGTCAACATTATCGTGGCCGACAAGCAGCCGCACTTGCAGTACCTGACGATGGACGAGGCGGTCACTCACTGCAGCAAAGGCATCGGGCTGTGGACATGGGCCTCCAACGACAATGGCGAGATTCCCGATGCTGTGGTCGCCAGCGCAGGAGATGTGAGCACCATGGAGGCCCTGGCAGCTGTCGCGCTGCTCAATGAGAAGCTGCCCGGGCTGAAGATCCGCTTCGTGAATGTGGTCGACCTGTTCAAGCTTCCCCCGACTACCCTGCACCCGCACGGAATGTCGGATCCGGACTTTCTGGGGCTCTTCACCCCCGACCAGCCCGTGATCTTCAACTTTCACGGATATCCGGCGCTGATTCACAAATTGACATACCGCCGGCCGAACCACGGCAATTTCCATGTTCACGGCTATCAGGAAATGGGCAGTATCAATACGCCGTTGCAGCTGGCTATCGAAAATCATATCGACCGGTTTTCTATGGCTATTGATGTCATCGACCATGTTCCAGCCTTTGCGGTGCGTGCCGCCGCCGTGAAGGAATGGCTCCAGGACCAGCGGATTGCGCATTTGAATTATGCCCGCAAGGAAGGCATTGACCCCCAGGAGATCCGCGAGTGGACGTGGCCAGGGCATATGGGCAGCTGAGCTTCCTCTTCTATCAGGAACAAGGGCACCCGGCTTTCGGTGGAAAGCCGGGTGCGGCCTGGAAACTTAGGGGGAAGGATTTCTTTGCTCCAGCAGGCGGAAGGTGTGGCGGGCAATGACCAGGTCTTCGTCGGTCGGGATCACCGACACTTTCACTCGGCTGCTGGCTGTGGAGATGACCGGGGCATTTTGGGCATTGGCGGCGGGGTCAATCTCGACGGACAGAAAGCCCAGGGATGCGCACGCTTTTTGGCGCACTTCTGCGGCATTCTCCCCGATCCCGCCTGTAAAGACGAGAGTGTCGATCCCTCCCAGCGCGGCCGCCATCGCCGCAATGGCCTTGCGCAGGCTATAGGCAAACATCTCCACCGCCATCACCGCGTGGGGGTCATCTGAGCGCAGCAGGGTCTCCATGTCCGAGGTGATGCCAGAAATACCCAGAAGGCCCGAGAGGTGGTCAAGAACTCTTTCCAGCTGGCTGGCGTCGTAGCCCTTTTCATTGATGAGATAGACAATGACGCCGGGATCCAAATCTCCCGTCCGGGTGCCCATAATGAGCCCCCCGGTCGGCGTGAGCCCCATGGTGGTGTCGATGGACTGGCCGTTCTGGATGGCTGCCAGGCTGGCCCCGTTGCCCAGATGGGCTACCACTATCCGGTCTGTGGAACTCGGGGGCAGCTGGCTGACGATATACTCGT
>JAKAAS010000528.1 GCA_021802225.1 Bacillota bacterium | reverse complement strand
CGATCTGAGAATGCCAACGTGGTATAATACAAAAAAAGCGCACCGCGAAAGGGGGAGAATTTTCATGGCCGGATCTTTACAGTCATGGGAATTTTCCGCATTTTCGTGTGTAGCCGCTGTCTCTGAGAAGTCGTGGAAGAAGCCGGGCGTTAAGACCTGGCCGGTTCGTGCGTAAATTTCGCGCGGTCCGGCGTCCGTGTCTAGGCAATCTATCCACTACTCCAAGGAGGCTAAATTTATGTTACCCCGTATATTCACTGCGATGATCACCCCCTTTAACACTGCCGGAGAAATTGATTATGAAGAAGCGGCTACGATGGCTGCTTGGCTTGTGGCCCACGGCAGCGGCGGTATAATTCTTTCCGGCACGACCGGGGAGTCCCCGGCGCTCACTGACCGGGAGCGCATGGATCTGCTGCGCGCCGTTCGCGAGGGAGTTGGCCGCAGCGTGCCGCTATGGATGGGCACCGGCACGAATAATACGCGGCACAGCCGTGAGCTTTCATGGCAGGCCGCGGAAGGTGGAGCGGACGGAGTGCTTCTGGTGTGCCCCTATTACAATAAACCCCCTCAGGAAGGATTAATCCGGCATTTTGTGGAAATAGCGTCAGGCTTGCCAGTGCCAGCCATGCTCTACAATATTCCCGGGCGCACGGGGGTAAACTTGCTTCCCGCCACGGCCCGCACGATTATTCAGGAGTGCCCCAATGTCGTCGCGATCAAAGAAGCGGCAGGATCCCTCCCCCAAATGCAGGAACTGATCAACCTGGTGTCTCCGGCAACCTACGTCTATGCGGGAGATGATGCCATGTATTTCACGGCTTTGACGTTGGGAGCCCACGGTGTCGTCAGTGTCGCCTCCCACTTGGTGGGGCCGGCGATTGAGGGGATGACCCAGGCCGTGAATCAGGGCAATCTGCAAGAGGGACGGCGGATCAATGCGACCCTTATGCCGCTCTTTCAAGAACTCTTCCGCCACACCAATCCGATCAGCGTGAAATGGGCCATGAATTACCTGGGATTTCATGCAGGCGACGTGCGTCTGCCGCTGGCGACGCCCGGCGACCCGCGGGCTTTTGAAGAGCTGAGGGCACTGGTGGATCAACTGGTGCCCCAGGCGACGTGGCCTCGGGCCAGCTGAGCCGGGGAGGGCGGGAGCGCCGCCCTCCTAGAGTCTATATAATATGCACCTGATACTCTTTAAACCAGTGATGCGCCTGAATCAGGAAGGCAAACAACTGGGCGTTGCCCATCAGCTGGCCAAACCAGGGGATCTGTTCGGCTTGAGGACCTTGACGCATCACGTCTCTGACCCGCTCTACATCGACTACCTGGTGCAAGGGCGACGTGCTGTCATGAAGAATCTCTTCCAGACCGGAGCGCATGGCCGCGAAGTAAGACGGGTTGGGAGTCGACGGATAGGGGCTTTTCTGGCGCCAGAGCACGTCATCGGACAGCAGTCCGCGCATGGCCTGGCGCAGAATGACTTTTCTCTGGTCTCCCTCAGTTTTCATAGCCCAGGGAATGTTCCAGACGTATTCGACCAGCCTGTGGTCGCAGAAGGGCACCCGCACCTCCAGACCGACGGCCATGGTCATGCGGTCTTTGCGGTCCAGCAGGGTGGGTAGAAAACGCGTAAGGGTCAAGTAGCCGATTTCGCGGATGCGGGCGGCAAATGGCGTTTCCCCATTGAGGCGCGGCACCTCTTCCAGCGCTTCTTGGTAGCGATCCTCCACATACTCAAAGGGTCTAATGTAGGATGTGAAATCCCCGGAGAGGATGGAGACGCGGTCTCTCAAGCGCCGGGCCCACGGAAACGTGTCAGCGCGGATAGCATCGGGATGGTGGAACCAGGGATACCCGCCAAATATTTCATCAGCCGCTTCACCCGACAGTCCGACCGTTGCGTCTCTTTTTATCTCCCGGGCAAAAACGAGCAAGGACGTGTCGACGTCTGCCATTCCGGGTAAATCTCTGGCGCGCATGGAGGCCAGGAGGTTGTCAACCAAGTCCGGGGTATCCAGGAGGATGCGGTGATGACGGGTATGCAGGGCGTCTGACACACGCCGGGCCCAGGGCGCATCCAGGTTGGTCTGGAATTTTGTCGCCTTAAAGTGTTTCTCCATGTCGACGAAATCCACCGAGTAGGTATTGAGAGGACCGCGGCCTTCCTGCTGGAAATGCCTCGCTGCCAGGGCCGTGACCGCACTGGAATCCAATCCGCCTGAAAGCAGCGTGATGACGGGGACATCGGCAATCAACTGCCTCTGAACCGTATCGTCCAGCAGCGACCGCACGGTGTCCTGGGTAGTTTTGAGGTCATCAGGATGTTCGTGGGACTCCAGCCGCCAGTAGGACCGCACCCGCAGTCCGCTGGGAGAGTAGAGGAGAAACTGCCCCGCTGTCAATTCCTTGAGCCCTTTAAAAACACCGTGTCCCGGGGTGCGGGCCGGTCCCAGGGCAAAAATTTCAGCAAGTCCGTCGCGGTCTACGGTATGTGGCATTTGGGGGTGCGCCAAAATCGCCTTCATTTCCGATCCAAACAGCAGCCCGTGGGGCATCTGGGAATAAAATAAAGGTTTGACGCCCAACCGGTCCCGGGCCATAAATAGTGTCTGGTCCGCAGAATCCCAGATCGCAAAGGCAAAGATGCCGTTGAAATGACCTA
>JAKAAS010000527.1 GCA_021802225.1 Bacillota bacterium | reverse complement strand
CGGCCAGTAATTTGCTCTGTAGTGTGCCGCGTCCCGGCCACAACTATGCGGGCGGCGCTTTTCATGCACTGCTATACAAGTCCAAGAGCCTATTAGAAAATATTTGTCGGTACAAATAATGTGGAGGGACAGCTTGGCATCGTCTTCCATGGACGGCAGGAACCACATGGCGTAACCTGGATGGTGCAAGCTGCGTTATCATTCGTGATGGCATTTTGGAAGTGCGGGGGATGCGGGATGAAAAGATTCTGGATTCTTGTCTCGGCGGTGGCGCTGGCGGGGACGGCTGGGGTGCTTGCAGCTCCCCATATTTCCCCCCTGGCCGTGATGCGCAAGGTGAGCGCTGTCCGTGACAAGGGCAAGGAAACCGTGCCGCCTGTGCCTGCCCAGCAGCGGCCGGGGCAGGCCGCCTTGCCGCCCGCGCCCAGGATCATTGTGCATACGATCACCGTGCCTGTGTTTTCGGGAACCGACGTCACGGCGATCAGCGACCCGGCGGTTCCCAGCATCTTAGCCAGCGGCTATCCCCTGAGCACCGACCCCCTCGCATTCTATTCTCCCGGCGCTTACACTCTGTCTTTCCAACTGCAAGGGATGCTCCGGGGCCGCGCAGTGGTGCTGCAGCTGTTTGACGGGCCCGGAAAGGTGCTGGCCGCGTCCTCATGGGGAGGGCAGGTGGAGGGCGCGGTACTGCTGCCAGGCGCGGCCACCTTGACCAATCTGAGCCAGGACAGCGCATATTTTTCGGTGCGCAGGGGGTCGTCTGTCACATGGTACGTCTATGATCTGCTGAGCGGAAGCGTTCAGCAGGTGAGCGGCACGCCCGTAGGGGCCGAGGTGGCAGCGGATATTGCCGGGATTCCCGAGACTTTTCCTGATCCTGTGGTCATGCCCGGCTCCAGTGCCGCCAGTGCTCCGCCCCTCTCCAGTCTGACTGCGGCGGGGAGTCCGGCCCAGCAGTGTCTGGCCGAGGCCAATATTCTATTTCGCACCCACGTGCCCCTAAGTGCGGTGGCCTTGACTCAGAACGGCGCGGAGGTGGCGCTCAGCCGCCTTTCCCCCGGGCGGTGGCTGACGGTGGCATTTGTCTCGGAAAATGGCGTCTACGCCCCGCAGACGGTGACCACAGAGGTTGACGGCCTGACCCTCACCTATCAAATTCACCTGTCCCAAAGTGGCCAGGCCCAGAGCGTGGTGCTGTCCGAAGCCCAGATTGCGCGGCTGGAAAAACTCGCTGCCCAAAAGCCTTATACGGCTCAGGAGAGTCAGGCGGGAGCCCTAGGGCTCATGCCGAGGAATTTTCAAGGAGCCGCCACAATGCATCCGGGCGCTCCAAAGATCTTGATGACCCAGGGCTCCCAGACCATTTTAGGGCTGACCTATCCCGTAACCGCCGGGGCCAGGACGGCTTTTATTCCCGTGGGCTGGTATTGGTGGACAAACGGTCCGCAGACTTTGCCTATTGCTCCCTCTCCTGCCCCGTCCGCTGCACCCTCAGGGAGCGGCAGTCCAGCTTCTTCCTGACCCTTTTGAGAATGGGGGAGGCTAGCCGCCCGCTGGCACGAATAGCCGGGCTAGCGCAAAGAAGGCTGGGAAAGGTCTGGGGAATCTGTCCACACCGCCTGGTTTTTGCCCTGCGCTTTAGCCTGGTACAGAGCTTTGTCCGCCCGGGCAATCAGGGACATCAGCGGTTCACCGCCGGACAGCGCCTGGGCGATGCCGGCACTGACGGTCACTGGCGTGGGGTAGTGCATGGAGAGATCCTCAAGATGGTACTTCACCCGGGCCAGCCGCTCTTGGAGGGCGGAGGCGCTGATGCTGGCTGGAAGCAGAACAATGAATTCTTCCCCGCCAAAACGGGCGGTCAGCTCGTCATGGCGGAACAGCTGGCGGAGCAGGCGGCCAAAATCTCTGAGCACCATGTCTCCGACGATATGGCCAAAGCGGTCGTTCACCTGCTTGAAATTGTCCATGTCAAATATGACGGCCCAGGAGCGTTCCATGTCCTGCGGCCATTTGCGGTAGGATTCCATGAGCTGGCGGCGGTTGGGCAGCCCGGTCAGGTAATCCGTGCCGGCGAGGGTCTCGTAGATTCCCAACTGGCGGCGCAAGAGATACAGCAGCACGGTGAACAAGGCGTAGAAGGGAGCCACGAAAAGACCAGAAGCCCAGACATTGGGCTGGTGGGGAGGCCACAAGGCAGTGACCATGTAGCCCAAGCCGAGCGTCAAACTGATGGCGAAAGCCTGGATGACCGGCAAAGACCACACGGCCTCCCAGAGAATCACGACGCTCAGAAGAGGCGCTGCAACCGGCAGCCACCTCCACCAGTACATATTGGCCACCATGCTCAGGGCGTCAGCCCACACCAGCACCCATGGCGTGCGGTAGCGTCTGCGGATATAGGTGCGGGCAGGGAGGTAGAGCGCCCACATCACGGTGGAGGACAGCATATCCATGCGGACCGGGCGATCTGCGGCAATATGCCAGTACACGGCACTCAGTGCGGCGACAAATCCAAAAAACAACCAGCGCGCGTCGTCGCCAAATTTTCTGGGATCCCGCTCGTACCGGCGAACCCACCATGACTGCCTCTGGCTCTTTGCTTTCATGAGAAGGTTTTCGCCATAACTCGCGGGATTCCTCTTTTTCGGGCGGTGAAAAGCCCGTCAG
>JAKAAS010000526.1 GCA_021802225.1 Bacillota bacterium | reverse complement strand
CACTTTGTCCTTACACTGAGGATAATCATATTACATCAACCGCTATTTCTATATAAAAATCATCGGACAAGGAGTCTGAATTTGATGCGCATATCCCTATTGAACCGGTCCCGCTGGCAGGACCGCCAAGGCCAGGCTCTCGTCGAGTTCGCTCTCGTCGTCCCGCTCCTCTTGCTATTTCTCCTAGGAATCATTCAAATGGGATTGGTCTTCAATGGCTTTATCACCATCCAGCAGGCAGCCCGCATCGGAGTGCGGGAGGCGTCTTTGGGATACAGCCCGAAGCAGGCCATAATCAATCAGGTGAACCAAGACAACATTTTTCCCGTGGCTACGCCAGTCACTTGGACCGTTACTGGTCCATCTTCGTCCACCACATCAACAACTACCTCAAGTTCGCCCCAGACGGTGACTGTGTCTGTAGCAGCGCCCTATCCTTTACTCATCGGTATTCCGGGATTTGGCCAGCAAGTGCCCATTACTCAGCAGTACACCATGGTCGTAGAAGTAGATAATGGCTCTCAGACCGCCACGGGCTGTTTTGAGGCGGGAACCGATGCAGCCTGTCCCAGTTGAGTACCGTCACTGACTACTCAATGCTCAGCATATCGCCTTTGTTAATGTTCTCTTGGCAACCATCTGGCAGTTCCAGCACCCACTGGGCCCGTAACACAACCGGCCCGACGCGCCATGGCTTCACCACCACGCTGCGCAGTACTTTCATGTCTTTCGACAGGTAGACAATCGTCAGGGGGTAGCGCATAAAAAACATGTGGATGGAATTGGTTCGGGGAAAGAGCATTCCCTCTCCGGGCTCCAACCTTGCGGTTCCCATCAGCCCTCGAAACCGCAGCCAAAAGGAATCGGCCACCTGAATACGGTCCCCCAGCAGCTGCAGAGTCCGCATATTTCTCACGGCCACGAATCCCTTCGGCCGCCCCAGCTCGTCAGCCATGGAACACACGGATCAGGGAGAGCATGGCAGGACCGAGGATGACAATGAAAATAGCCGGAAAGATAAACAGCACCATGGGGAAGATGATCTTGACCGGTATTAGGGCCGCTTTTTCCCGGGCCTGAGCGGCCCTCGCCGCTTTGATGTCGCGAGCCTGCACTTTCAGAGCACTGGCGATTCCCGCGCCGGTCCGGTCGGACTGCGCCACAAGTCCGGCAAACCTCTTGAGTTCCCGGGATTTGGTGCGCTCGGCCAGGGCCGTCAGCGCTTCCGACCGGGTCATTCCCAGCTGCATGTCCGACAGAACCCGGGTAAATTCATCCTTGGCAGGACCCGGTTCCAAATTTGTCACCAGTTTCCTCAAGGCCCCATCAAAAGCCAGTCCTGCCTCCACGCTGACACTCAGCAGGTCGAACACCTCGGGGAGTGAGCGCTCTAGCTGTCTCAGACGGATTTGGGCCTGGGTATTGACCCGCACCCCCATGAAAATGTAGCCGATAGCTCCCATCCCTAAAGGAATCGCCACCCGCTGCCATTCCGGCAAAGACGTCTCGATGAGCCCCACCACCACGCCGAGGGCCAACAGCAGCACGGAAATGGCCAGACGGTACAGCACAAAAGCGTCTGGTCCCATCTTGCTCCCGGCCTGTCTCAGGCGCCGACCCAGCTCCGCCCGCACTTTGGCAGGGGTCAAGGCGCGCGAGAGGGCATCAAAGATCTTTTGCAGAGCCGGGACGATAACGCGCTGGGAAAACGGCATCTCCAGTTCGTCCGCAGGGTCGGCCCGCCGCAGTTGGTAGGGCGAGAGCCGGTCGCCCAGCGCCCTCTGCCGGCTGAAGACCTTCAAATCCTTGATCCAGGCCGCGAATAGCACGACCGCCAGAGCCAACAGGGCGGCAATGGTGACATCCATCCAGCGCAGCATATGAAACCTCCCTACATCTCAGGTGAGCGGACCAGGCGGTTGATGACGAACCCGCCAATCGCCACGGAAACAGCAGCCATTCCCAAAAGGATCCAGCCGATAGTCGTGTGAAACAGCGGGTCAATATAGCTGGGGTCAATAAACCAAATCAAAAACCCCAGAATAAAGGGCAAGGCCGTCAGAATCCACCCGCTGAAACGGCCTTGGGCCGTTAGTGAGCGGACTTCCTGGGCAAGGCGCTGGCGGGCCACGATGGTGTCCACAATATTTTCCAGAATATCTGCAAGAGATCCGCCGATTTCCCGCTGGATATTGATGACCATGACCGCGAGGGACAAATCCTTCGAAGGGATGCGGTTGGTCAGTTCCTCCAAGGTCTGCTCCAGACTGAAGCCAAAGGACTCCCGGCGGAGCACCCGTGTAATCTCCCCGCCGAGTGGGTCCGGAGTCTCCTTAGCCACGAGCGACATGGCCTGCAGCAGCGAGGTCCCAGCCCGCAAGGCCCCAGAGATTCCGCGAAGAAAGTCAGGCAGGCTCTGTTCGGCCAGTCGCAAATAGCGGGATTTCATGTAGCGAAAGTACAAGAGAACCCCGCCGCCCCCGACAAGTCCGAGCACCAGTCCCCCTACTGCGCCCCGCACCGCCAGCCCGATCAGTCCAGGCACTATAAATCCCAGCGCAATAAACAAGATGTACTCGCTCATCCTGAGTTTCAGCGCGGCGGCGCTCTGCCCCTGGCTCCACGTCTTGCGCAGACTGCCCATCAGGCTGAAGGGAGCCTGGGCCGGTTTGCCG
>JAKAAS010000525.1 GCA_021802225.1 Bacillota bacterium | reverse complement strand
GGGACTGTTGTTGGAAACCCCCCGGATTCCTGCCGTACTTATCGGGACGAGAAAACCTCAGCGTGTTGGCCATGTTGGAAGGAGACCTCACCGACACACGCATCACGGAAGCCTTAGAACAAGTCGGGTTGCCGCCTGGAGACGCACGCCCCGTACGCCTGTACTCTTAGGCATGCGACAACGGTTGGGGATTGCACACAAGCTCTGATGCGCCGATCCCGTATTGTCCTGTTGGATGAACCCACCAATGCGCTAGATCCCGATTTTGTGCCCAGGTTTTGGCAAATCATCCATGAACGAGTCACGGCGGGCACTGCGGTCGTGGTCACCTCGCACAATTTGCAGGTCGAAATTTATCACCACGCTCATCGCGTGTTGCGTTTAGAGCAGGGGCAAGTGCAGGCCACGCACGGATTTTCGGAATGAGGCACAAAATTTTCGCCAGCTTGTGGGTCAATCTCTTACGGCTGGGGCGTTCCTGGCAATGGCTAGAGATCGGGCTGGGGGCGATAGTCGCCACATTAGCCAGTTTCCATTTTCTCGGACTCCGGACCTTATATCTGGTGAATCAGTGGGACATTCTCCTTCAAGTGGGCGACTACGCGGTATGGACGATTTGGATATTTCCCATGATCTTTGGATTCCTCATTCTTACCCGATTAGGGCAGTCTTCCGCGAGGTGGTCAGCATTATTGGACGTCTGGGGTGGGTCTCGCTTCGCCCAGTGGTGTGGCCAGGTGCTGGCGGTAATAGTGGCCGCCCTGTTTACCACGATAGGGGTCTTTGTAATTGTGGGCGTGATCGCACTCTGCCGTGTTCCGCTTGCCTCATCATGGAGTCCTTGGGTTTATGTGAGTCATTGGCATTACGTCGGTGGGTTAACGTGGTGGTGGATTCCTGTCTCTCCCCCTCATCGTGTACGGACTGATGATCCTATTATGGGTCGGCGGCTTGTCCCTGGTTGGCGTCTTCTTGCTGATCTTAGCACAAATCGGGGGCGGACGGCCGATAGCGTCTGCCGGACTTTTTCTTCCGGTCATAGCCTATGGCCTTTGGACGACCGGATCGTCCGCCCTGTTGTGGTTCCCGTGGGATCAGATTCTATTGCGTGTCGCTCAACGTCCGACTGATGTCGTTCGGAGTGTCCTGATTCAATGGATCACGACAGTCATTTTGTTTTTTATTGGGTGGCTTATCCGAGTCGGAATGTGTGCTCAGATGGGTAACATTTATCCTGAGGTTCTGCGCCTTATCCACTATTCCGTGTATTTGCTCCGCCGAGGGTCTGTGTGGCGTTGGCTGGCATGGCTGGTGTTGGTGAATGTTTATCCGATAACTCTGGCGTTGAATCATCTGCCCGGATCCCTATCGT
Organism: Bacillota bacterium; assembly: GCA_021802225.1. The sequence goes on along the minus strand of JAKAAS010000525.1, from coordinate 1,310 downwards.
GTTTTAGTTTCTGTCTTCTGCCGCATTCCTCGCTGTTTTGGGTTCTCGTGCGAACCGTGCCCTATATGGCAATATTTTGGGCTATCGGCCACCCGTATGCGTCGGCGCAAACGTCATGGATCAGCATGGTTTTCACACCCCTGGCGCATCGCGGATCCTTTTATGGGGCTGTTACTGCTGTCTGGTATACCATTACGGGAATCATCGTCGGAATGCAACTCGGCATGGCGGAACTCTGGTATGGCCGAGGGGCGACAGCACAGCTGTCGCCCGCAGTCATAGAGCATGCTGTCCTCATGAATTGGGGGATCGTCACGCTCTATCAGCTGGTGGCCTTGCTCACCCGCCGAACTCGCGGGCTGTCTCTGATCCTCGCGGCCATCTTGGTCTATTGCGCCAGTCTTCTTCAAGCCTCACCGCGGGATACGCCGGCCCATCTACTGGCCATGAAGCTGTTTCCGCTCCATGGGGGCGGTGCGGTGGGGCTATGGGGAGTCCCGCTTATCCTCCTCAATGGAGTAAATTATGCCTTAATTGTGGGGAAAGATTGAAGTACGGGAAGGATTGGACCACCATGCATCACATTCAGATCCCGGGCAATTTGTGCCAAACTACCACCCCCAAAATAACAACTATGACCACTAGAATGCTGAGGTTCCGCAGTGTGTGACCGACGTCCGAGTTAAAGGAGTAGTACCAGCGTCGCTGCCATGCGGTGCAGAGTGGACTGGTGGAAGCCGCTTTGGAGAAGGTCACAACCGATTTAATCGATGTTCCGCCTTGGCTTGCAGGCATTGGAACTTCAGCATTCGGGACGTCACAAACCCTATCCCGCAGAGCCAAAACAACCCCCGAAAGGTATATATTGATTCCGATACGCAGCAAATTCGGAACTTTCCCCACGGAATCAGCCACGGTAATCCTCTGTTTGCACTGAATGACAACAACGTTGGTAACACCCCCACTCCGCGATTTTTTCTTTCCGGAGCGATAAACGTTATCCACACTTTGTGCTTTTCCTTGCTCAATTCCTCTGACAGGCGTATCCCTCTTGCCACAGCTAGCTCCTCTCGCCGGGTCTCGTCGACCTCCGTTTGCCTCACGAAGGTGAGGGACACCCCGGAAACTCATCGGTGGCACGATCCCCCGTTGAATAACCATTCCTTACGAACTGAGACCCGGTAAATGAGTGCCGAGAGCGGTCTAGCGGACAGCGTCGCCGCATGAGCCTGATGCGCTCTTAGCTCGAGAATCCTGGACATTTTGCGATTGTTGCCACAATCGTTAGAATCTTGATACGCAAAATGAGA
>JAKAAS010000524.1 GCA_021802225.1 Bacillota bacterium | reverse complement strand
CCGCATCATACACACGCGACCCTTCGGCGGACTGCACGGTCCATCGGCGGCCGGGGGCAGGATCAACCGCCTTGACCGGCACTCCCAGGTGGAGTGCGGTCTGGCGCAAGCTGCCCGCCACCGCTTCGGTGATGCCTTGAAGCCCCTGTTCCAATGTGAGAAAAATACTGTGGTACCGCTGCACGTAGGGGCTGGGGGGCGGGGGCTTCCGGTGTTTGGACCCGAGGTAGACGGAACGGGATTGCTGCTCCGCGGCCAGCAAGTGCGGGAAAGTCGCCTGAAGGCTCATCTGGTCGATGTCGCCGGCAAATATCCCGGAGAGCATGGGGGCTGCCAGCCGGTCCACAATCTCATTGCCAAACCGGCGCCGGAGAAAGTGCCCGACCGACTGGTCAGCAGCCGGACCCCGGGCCAGGAGAAAATCCTTGGTGAGGGCCACTTTGCCCGCCACGGACAGCAAAGGGCTGGCCAGCACTGGCTTAGCCTTGGTGGGGACGCCCGTCTGAATGCCATCGGGAATTGGGTAGAAATGATTATGCCAGTAAATATAAGCGCCCCTGACCCGGGAGTTCGTCCCCATCAGCTGCGTCCCCAGCCCCACGGCCTCGCACAGCTCGACCAAATCTGATTTGGTTGCCAAAAACGAGTCGGGGCCGCCTTCGATGACCAGGTTGTGTTCGGTATCCGTACGGATCCACCCGCCTGCGCGATCTTGCGCGTCATAGAGATCGATGTGCACATCCGCGTGCTGCTGTTCGAGATAATAGGCCGCGGCCAACCCGGTCAGTCCTGCGCCTACCACTGCCACCTGTGTCATATTTTCCACTCCGTCTGCTGAAGGGGTCTGCGCACCAGCGCAGACAGGACCTGCAAAAATGCTGGATCGTCATTAAACGAAGCGGTCCGCTCCATATGCACGCCGAGGCGCCCAGCGAGATTCTGGCATTGAACATCCAAGTCATACAGCACCTCGAGATGGTCTGAGACAAATCCCACCGGACAAATCAGGACATGGTTCAGCCCCTCTTCGTGCAGGGCCGCCACCGTCTCCAGAATGTCGGGGCCCATCCAAGGCTCGCGGGTGCGCCCCGCGCTTTGCCACGAATAGACGTAGCGGGTGATGCCCGCCTGCTCCGCCACCATCTCCCCCGTCTCACGGAGCTGGGACGGGTACGGGTCCCCTTCGCGGAGGATTCTCTGAGGCAGACTGTGGGCCGTGAACACCACTACCAGATCTTCCGCTTCCAGTCCGCTGAACCGCGCCCGCGCACTGGCCACCCGGGTGGCCAAAAGCTTGATCAGCCCCGGCTCCAAGTGCCATGACTTGATTCCCGTCCAGCGCAGTGAAGACTCTTGCGACTGGAGTGCCGTGGCCACGTCGCCGAAGTAGTCTCCGACACTCATCGCCGCGTAATGCGGCGCCAGCACCAGGGCGACAAAATGGTCCATATGCTCCTGCGTCATGGCCGCCACCCCATCAGCGATGAAGGGCGGTGAGTGTTTCAGCCCTAAAAAGACCCGGAACTTTCCCGGTTCTTGCGCATCCAGCAAGGCCTGCAGGCCCTCGGCCTGCCTCTTTGTAATCGCCGTAAGGGGCGACTGCCCGCCGATTGCGTCGTAGCGGTTTGTGAGGTCGCGGAGCTGCTCGGCCGTGGGAGGATTGCCGTGCCGGATATGCGTGTAGTAGCGCAGCAAATCATCCCGGTTTTGCGCAGCGCCGTAGGACATGAGCAAAATTCCCGTCAACTAATCCCACCTGGCCCTTCTCTGAGCGTCGGCAGCGCCTCCCCAGCCCGGCGACCTGTCCCGACCTCTAGTTCCTAAGCCGGTCCCGGAAACTGGTGTACCCACTCAACCAGTCTCTTTAAGTTATCCGGCTTGGCTTCGGGGGGAACCCCATGTCCCAAGTTGAACACAAAAGCGGGGTCCCCTGACATTTCCCGGAGGATGTAGGTGCTGTGATCCTCCACCGCGGGCCAGCTGCCCGCCAGAGTCACTGGGTCAAGATTCCCCTGCAGAGCCACTTGCGTCCCCACCCGGGACCTCGCCTCGGACATCGGAGTTCTCCAGTCCACACCCAAAACCGTGGGCCCAGCCTGCCTCATCAACGGGAGCAGGGACCCAGTGGCCGTCCCGAAGTATATGGTGGGCACTCCCAAGGCGTTCAATTTGTTGAACACACCCTTCATCACGGGCAGCACGAACTGCCGGTAATCCTCCACTGACAACGCGCCCACCCAGCTGTCAAACACCTGGATGGCCTGCGCGCCGTGCCTGACTTGAGCCGTTAGGTGGCGCACCGTCGCCTCCGCCAGCATGTCCAGGAGACCCTGCCACACAGAGGGCTGCTCCCACATCAGCCGCTTGGTGTTCTGGTAGGTTCGGGAAGGTCCCCCTTCAATAAGATAACTGGCCAGGGTAAAAGGCGCTCCGGCAAACCCGATCACCGGGACTGAGCCCAGGCGCCGGCAAATCTGTTCAACGGTTAGAAACACTTCCGGCAAATCATCTTCGGGCTGCAGCATGCGGAGACGGGCCAGATCTCCAGCTTCCCGGATAGGATGGGCAATCACGGGCCCGTAGTGTTCCCGGATATCGAAATCCACTCCCATAGGCCCCAGAGGAATCATAATGTCCGAAAAAAGAATAGCCGCATCGACCCCAAGCTCTTCCACGGGCCGGCAGC
>JAKAAS010000523.1 GCA_021802225.1 Bacillota bacterium | reverse complement strand
AACAGCGGCAAAATCGCATTGTGCGCAATATAGCGCACACGGGTTTTCGCCTTGATCCCGCGCACCTCCGAAGCCAGAATGAAGTCATCTCCCAGCACCGTAATCACGCTCGACTTCATGGTGAGGAGCCAGCCTCCATAGCTGGACAGCGCATAGGTGGCCACCGGCAAGATAGCATGGCGGACCAGAGACGAGATGAACGGGCCATTGAAACCAGGAGTCAGCGCCGCGTTGTAAGGCGCGCCAAAAGGCAGGATTGCCCACAGCGTGGTAAACACGTAGGCGAGGAACAAGCCCATGACGAACTGGGGAATCCCATGCATAATGGACCCCGAAAGGGTAATGGCATTCCCGGTCGGGGACGAGCGCTTGACCGCCGCAATCACCCCAGCCAGCACGCCGACAATAAAGCTGGCAATCAGCCCCGTCGTCACCAGAATAATGGTCCACGGCGCCGCATCCAAGATAATGTGGAGCACGGGCACCCCTTCATAGGAAATCGACGTGCCCAAATTGAGGTGCAATATTTGCACGATGTAGTGCAGGTACTGCTGCCATAGCGGCTGGTGGGGAATAAACCCGTACATCACGCGCACCTCGTCCATCGCCTGTACCGGGGTCATGCCGCGCATAATCAGTTCGTTGTATTTTGCCGACACCGGGTTGCCGGGCATCATGCGGACGAGAAAGAAGGTAAACGACGCCATGACCAGCACCATGATGATCCCCGCGAAAATCCTTTTGGCCAGCCGGACCAGGATGTTCTTCACACTGTTCCCTCCCGCTTAAGCAATCAAAAGCGGGACGGGCGCCCAAGGTTGCGGCGGCCGTCCCGGCAGATATTATTTCGGCTGCACGTACCCGCTCATAATCCATACGCCGGGAGGGTTGTCCAGCATGCCGTTGCTGTGGACCGGGAAGTCGGTGAACCGGTCCGTGTTGATGAACTGCACGTTGATGTAGTTCCACAGCGTGATCATGGGCAGGCTGGCGTTGGTCGCCAGCGCCAGCTTCTGCACGATCGGACGCTGCTGGGCGGCTGTCAGGCTGTTGAGGTCATAGGTGAGACGGCCGGGGTCAATCATCTGTCCGTCGGGCATGGGAATCTGGCGGGGAGAGTCCACCCAGTTGCCTTCCGTGGTATTGCTGTACGGATAATAGACAGACTGGCCGCCCACGACGTCATACCCGTCGTTGGGGCCGTAAATCCGCTGGAAGGTGGGATAGGCTTCCGGTCCCAAAGCATTGATCCAGAAGGCGAGGGCGTATTTGTCCAAAGCAATGTCCTTCAGATACTGGGAGTAGCTGCTGACGATGTCGGGGGAGGTGGGGATGCCGAACTGCGTCATTTCCGTAGACATGACTTTCGCCGCCTCAATCCAGTCGCTGAATCCGTTCACCGTGTAAATAGTCGCGGTCCATGGCTTGCCGTTGGGCATCATCCACTGGCCGCCGACTTTCTTGAACCCGGCTTTTTCCAGTTCGTGCGCGGCCTCGCTCAAGTTGTAGCTGTAAGGGTTCATTTCCTTGATTTGAGCCGGTGTCAGCCACTCTTTGGTGGCCGAGTCGACCATGCCGTCCGAGTACTGCGATACGGTGCCCACAACGGGCTCGGCCACTTTCTGCACGGCCGCCCGGTCAATCACATGCGCCAGCGCGTGGCGCACGGCCGGCATGCCGTAGGGGTAGATTCCCTGGTTGAACGCCAGAGCCGCCCCCACATAAGACGGGGAAACCACTTTCTGGTTGCCCTTGACCTGCAGAATCCGGTCGAGAATATTGGTGGGCATCGCGGTGAACGGCGCCATGTCGAGCTGGCCGGCAATCATATAGTTCCAAATCTGCTGGTTGCCCGTGTAGTTGCGGAAAACCACCTGGTTAATCTTGATTTTGCTGGCCGCATAAAAGTCAGGGTTCTTGACCAGAAGGGCCTCTCCGGGATTGAGATTCTTAATCAGGAAAGGTCCCGCGGAGATGTCCGTTTTCGGGGAGTAATCGACAACGGTTTTGCCGATATTGGTGAGTTCCGTCTCTGCTTTAGTCGCCAGAGCCTTCTGGGCCGCGTTGCTGCCGGTGTACAGCGACTCATCGATAATCTGCCAGATGTTGCTGCCCATGATTGGGTCGTATTCAAAAGCGGGGATAATCGGCTGCTGCATCAGAGAGTTGAAAAACAAATTGTAGTTCTGCCCCGGCACCTGGTTGAACTGCACTTCCGTAGGCGAAATCACATTCACGCTGCCCAGATAAAAGGCTTGGGAATTCCCCTGCGTAAATCCGGCTGCCATCGACGCTTTGACATCACTCGCCGTCACCGGCTTGCCATTGGACCATTTGGCATTGGGCTGGAGCCATACCGTAACCGTGCGCCCACCGTTGGAAATCTGCCACTTCTGGGCCAGTCCCGGATAAAAGTCATTGGGATTGGTGGCTGAATTGGTAAACCAGCCCAACTGCATGACGTCGAAGCTGATAAAACTATTGCCGTTGGTATTGAACGGGTTCATGGGAGCCCCATCGGTGATGCCGTGGGCCTCATCAATGGTGGTGAATGTCTTGGAGATGGCGCTGTGGGCCTGGGACGCGCCGCAGCCTGCCGCTAAAACTCCAAGGCTGGCAACTAAGGCCAGAGGGATAGCTTTCTTCATGGTGTCGCTCCTTATAGGGTTATCTCGATATCTTTTGGTCA
>JAKAAS010000522.1 GCA_021802225.1 Bacillota bacterium | reverse complement strand
TCAAGAGCGTGTATTGGTGTCCGCATTGTGAAACCGCATTGGCCGAAGGAGAAATTGAATATCAGGAGCATGAGTCGGACTCCATTTACGTTGCGTTCCTGATCGAATACCCGCAAGACTATGAGATGCCTGAGGGAACCCGCGCTGTCATTTGGACTACGACTCCGTGGACGATTCCTGCCAATGTGGCCATTGCGGTAAATCCTAAGTTGCCTTATGTGGTGGTGACTACGGATAGAGGGTCGTTTTTGCTGGCCGAACATCTAGTAGACCAAGTACTGGCGACGTTAGGGCTTTCCAACCAGGGCCAAAAGGGGCCATGGCTGGGTTCGTCACTAGAAGGCATAAAAACGCGTCATCCTTATCTAGGGCACGAAGTACCCATCATTTTAGGAGATCATGTCACCGAGGAAAGCGGCACTGGACTGGTTCATACAGCTCCGGGCCATGGTGTTGAAGACTTTGATGTCGGCCGTCGATACCATTTGCCCGTTGTGCAGCCTCTTGATGATCAAGGACGTTATTATGCTGGCACCCCATTAGTTGACGGATTATTTTACCAGGACGCCAATCCGGTAGTTAATGCGGAACTTGCCGCGCGGGGCGCTTTGTTGCATGCAGAAAAGTTTCGCCATCAATATGCCTTTTGTTGGCGTTGTAAAAACCCGGTGATTTTCCGGGCCACCTCTCAGTGGTTTATGTCGATTGACAAACTTCGGGAACAACTGGTAGAGGCCACGTATCCGGTTCACTGGGAGCCGGAATGGGGCGGTGACCGGATGCGTCGCATGGTATTAGATCGGCAAGATTGGTGCTTGTCACGGCAAAGAGTATGGGGACTACCCATTCCGGCTTTTTATTGCCAGGATTGTGGCCAGGTGATATTGGATGCGCCATTGATTCGGCACGTGGCCGCCATTATTGGTCAGGAGGGATCAGATAGTTGGTGGTCGCAACCTGCCGCGCATTTTCTTCCTCGCGACTTTGTGTGTCCCAAGTGCCATGGAGAACACTTGCGGCAGGAGATGGATATCTTTGATGTGTGGATGGACTCGGGGTCCAGCCAAGCCGCCGTATTGGCGGATCATCCCGGATTGGAGTGGCCGGCTGACGTGGTATTGGAAGGAAACGATCAATACCGCGGATGGTTTAATAGCTTGTTAACCACTGGGGTCTCGACTCGGGGCCGTGCTCCGTACAAGATGGTACTGACTCATGGCATGGTGCTCGACAAGTCAGGACAGGAGATGCATAAGTCGCTAGGCAACACGATCGACCCCATGGATATTGTCCATCGATATGGCGCGGATATTTTGCGACTGTGGGTGGCTACTAGCGATTATCGCACGGATGTTAGGATTTCGGACGAGATTTTAACCCAACTGTCTGAAACCTATCGCAAGATCCGCAATACGTTTAGGTTTCTGTTAGGCAATTTGGCTGATTATCGGCAAGGGCGTCCGGTTACAGTGACCGACCCAATGAATCGTTGGGCGGTCGCCACCGTGAATCAATGGATTACCCGGGCTCGGGAATCTTACCGGCAGTATATTTTTCATCCCATCCTGCACGAATTGGTTCGATTGATGACAATAGATCTATCAAGTTTTTATCTCGACGTTATTAAAGACCGTCTTTACACGCTGGCTCCCCATGATCCCTTGCGCCGTGAAACGCAAAGTGTGCTGAATTACATTTTGCAAGGATTAGTGCGAGGCATTTCCCCGGTGTTGGTGTTTACTGCCGAGGAAGTTTACCGAGAAAGTCTTGAGTGGGAAAGTGGACCGCCTTCAGTGCATTTAACCGAATGGACCCCGCCATGGGACATTGGCTGGACGGCGCCCGAAGCATCTATGATGGAGCGGCTGCTATCCTATCGGGGAGTCATATTAAAAGCATTAGAGTCTCTGCGCGCTGAAAAGGTGATCGGCAATTCCCTTCAAGCTATGGTGGAGTTGACGTTGCCGCCCGAAGAAGGGATGACGGATTCAGAGACAGCCCTATTGCTGGAAATGGTGCTGGCTGCGGATATCCACGTGGTATCTGGTGGATCTGGGGACATCGTAGCTAGGGCGTACGCAACCGAGTGGAATCGATGTGACCGATGCTGGCGGTATACTCGCGATGTTGGCGCGAACACCGCTCATCCAGATTTGTGCCCTCGCTGTATCGAGGTTTTGCACATTCTTGGGGGTTAAACCGATGCAACGACGATGGATTTTCTGGATAGCACTCGCAACGCTACTTGCCGACCGTGCCCTAAATGTTTGGGTATCGCGCGCCATGTATGTGGGGGAAAGTATTCCCATAATCCCCCACGTACTATGGATTACGTATTTCTTGAACAGTGGGGCGGCTTTTTCTTTGTTGCTCCATGGTACTTTACTGTTTATTGCGGTGGCCTGGATACTGTTGGGGGTCGTGGCCTATGTGGTCTGGAAGTTTCCCAAACTGCCGGCTCGAGCTATTTGGGGACTAGGCCTGTTGGCAGGGGGGTCGGCCGGAAACTTATGGGACCGTATGGTCACGGGACGTGTGGTAGACTACATTCACTTTAGATTTTGGGCAATATTTAATTTGGCTGATGCGGCCATTGTCGTCGGGATGGGACTATTGGTATGGGAATATTGGAAAAGACAGGAGGATCCGCCTGATGCCGAAGACGGTTCTAACGGTACCACCGGAAGCTG
>JAKAAS010000521.1 GCA_021802225.1 Bacillota bacterium | reverse complement strand
AGACCAGAAGCACTCTCCAGCCGTCCTGTTCCACCAAAATCTTGCTGGAGCCGATTACCCCGACTCCACCCCAAAAGCTGATCTCAGCCATGCGCATTACCTACTTTCCCGTCATAGTCGCTCCGTTCCAGCCTAGCAGCCAGCCAGTACTGAATGCCCGGGAGCACGTCCTCCATGGTGCGTCCCTGATAGGTGCTGGGTCCCGGAAAAAATCCGCGCGGGCTGATGTGGGCGGCGGCCCAACCCTTTTCCAGAGCCGGGGCGATGTCATTCAGGTAATTGTCTCCCACACTCAGAACATCCGCACCGGACCCGTTCTCCCCGAGCAGGGTCTCGCCGATGGCGGTAAGTCCTTCAGGCTTGCGGGCCTGGGCGAACACCTTCGCGAATGCCCAGAGCAATCCCAATTTTTCTAGGACCGGCACCGCCGAATTCTGCTGGCTATTGGAGATACAGACGAATGCCGCCCGATCGTGCCACCCCTTGAGAAAATCTCCAAGTCCCGGCGGCACTTCCAGCCGGCACCGCGAACTCAGCATAAAGTCCCGCACTTCATGGAATGCCTCTTTCAGCACAGGGTCATCCCCTAGATAATTCCTCGCCAGCATCACCACGGCTTCCCAGTTGTCTCCCTCCACAATGCCGGGCACACCCGCCAGGTGGGCCTCTACGGCCTCGTGATAGACCCGCGCGTCCTTGGGAGTCATCTTGCGCGACACGACCCCGGCGTAGCAGCGGAAGGGGTCGTCTCCCCTGTACAATGTGCCGTCCAAGTCAAATACAATCAGTGGTTTCACACCAGCCTCCCTTTCTTATGGCCGGCTATTTTATGCCGCCGGTCGTCGCATAGGCTCCAGACAAAAATTGTTTCTGCGCTACTAGAAATAAGACCATCACGGGCAGTGTCGTGAAAACCACAGATGCAGACAGTCCCGTCCAGTCCGTTCCATTAGTGCCCAGAAAATTGGCCAGTCCCACCTCAATGGGCTGCACAGATGGTGAACTGGTCATAATATAGGGCCATAAAAAGCTGTCCCACGACCCCAAAAATGCATAGAGTCCAATGGTGATCAAGACTGGGCGGGCCATCGGCAGCGCAATCTGCCACAGAAAGCGCCACCGCGATGCCCCATCGAGATCGGCTGCATCCATCAGCTCACGGGGAAAAGTCAAAAAAAACTGGCGCAGGAGAAAAATCCCGAAAACTGATGCGCCCCACGGCACGATCTGAGCCCAGTACGTATTCAGCCAGTGAATATCTCGCAGAACAATGTAATCGGGAATCAACAGCACAGTTTGAGGTACCATCATCAACGCCAGGAATCCCGCGAAAATCACAGTTTTCCCCGAAAACTCCATCGTGCCAAATGCAAACGCTGCCATCAGAGATGTCAGCAGAACCAGGAGCGTAGTCGCCGTGGCAATGAACAAAGTATTGAGGAAATACCGCATCCAAGGCGCCATCCGCCATGCTTGCACATAATTCTGCCATTGCCAGTGGGGCAGGAAGACGGGGGGAAACTGCAGCACCTGATTCGCGCTGTTGAGTGACGTGACGATCACCCAATAAAACGGAAACCAGAACAGCACGACCAGAACTATGCCCACGAGGATATATGGCCAGAGCCTGCGCCTTTTCTTCCGCGCGCGGGCGCCAACCTCAAGAGGCTCGGGACTGAGGACCACGGCATGTTTGCCACGAGGGATCGGATTCATCGAGTTGCGCGGGAAACCCCGGCATGAATGCCGGGGACAAAAATCCCGGCGCCCGCAGAGCGCCTCATTCCCGCTCCTCCTTTCTACAGTGCTGTATACAACTTGATCCACGAATAGCCAGATCCGAGTCAGTGCACAGCCGCGGTGATGACCGCCCTGGGCCGGGATCTTCAAGCTGCCGCCGGCGCGAATGGCGACGGTCCCAGATAGGCGTCCGCTTTCTGGGCCGCGGTGGCCGCCAGAACCTCTGGCGCTTTACCGTTCGCCACCATGATTCCCGCCTTCCGGACTACGGAACTGACGAGCGAGGGCCACTCCAGCCTCCTGCTTCAGGGCGCAATAGCGGGCAGTTTTCGAGTCCTTTATGGTCAGTACCGCACATCAAGGCCGCTTAATTGCCTGATAAAACACTCAGGGCGGTTTGCTGGGCCTGCTTCAGCGCGGTCTTCACCGACTCGTGCCCCACCATGACCTCTTCCATGGCATTGGACAAAGCTCCCGTGGCTTCCGTGAATCCCGGCACGGCGGGCAGGGGTCTGGCGTAGGCCAGAGATGTTGCTGCAATCTTCTGATAAGGATGGCTGGCATAATACGAGCCCATCAGGGAAATAGCCGACTGCTCAACCGGCAGGTATCCCGTATGCACTGCCCAATAAGCCGTTTGAGCCGGAGCTGTGAGCCATTTCATGAATGTCCAGGCGGCATTTTTCTGAGCCGTGGTGGCATGGGAGAACATCACGATATTCGTACCCTGAAGCACATTGCCAGGCCCAGCGGGCCCTTTAGGCAAAGGCGCCACTTGCAGCGAAAACTTTCCGGCATCCGCCTCCTGGTCATAGTAATACGAAGCAATCGTCGACAGATCGAACAGGCCCCTCTGGGCGCCAAGAGCTGTTTGTCCAGGATAGCTGGTGCCAAGCTTGATGGCGCCTTGCTGGTACAGGCCCTGAAGGTAGGTTAGAGCGGCCTGCGCCT
>JAKAAS010000520.1 GCA_021802225.1 Bacillota bacterium | reverse complement strand
GTCTCCTGGCTCGGTGGCGTGCGCCGTCGAAAATTTATGGCTGGCAGCCCGGGCCGAAGGAATTGGAGTGGGTTGGGTCAGCCTGTTTGAAAACCGCCACCTGCGCCACGCCCTGGGAATCCCGGCTGGCATCCAGCCCGTCGCTGTCTTGTGCTTGGGCTATACAGAGCACTTCCCTCCCGAGCCCCAGCTCAAGACTTCGGGGTGGGCTCAACCGGAATCGCTCATGCGCCTGGTGCACTGGCAACGCTGGAATGGCGCCTCCCAGGCAATTCAGGACAGCGAGCCTCTATCCCCCCCAAACCACTGACATCTGAACATAGCGGGGCCCTGCTTAAGCGCAGGGTCCCCGTTCCATTATCATTGGGGCAGCAGACGGGCATCTTGATGGTGAGCTGCCGCACACAACCTCCCAAGGAGCTCCCCGGGTACTCTGAGCGTATCCTTCCAATTTCCCGCGCCACTTCCCAATCACTTAGAGCATGCTGAACTGCGAAGTAAGCCTCGGGCATGACCCAGGCTTTGGAGAGCCCAGCGGCAAATGCAGCCACATTCTCCCCAAAAATCTGGGGGTGCAGCCTTATGCCAGTTTTCCAATCTGGTTCGCGAAAACATGTCGAAAAGATTTGACCGTGGATTGCCGAATGGGGTGATGTTATTGCACGGTTTGCTCCGATTTAATTCCAGGAATTTCTCCATTTCGCGGCCGCATAAAGGTTGAGGCGCAAAGAAAATCCTGCATGATACTCCATGAAATTTTGGTTCCTTATTCGCCTAAAAATCAGCTCCTGACCGGCTGTTGAGCTGCCCTGCGCGCGGTTGCACCACGTCATTTCCTTGCTTTCCAGGAATTGGTTCAGGTGCCAGCGAACTGAACTAAAGGGTTTGGATCAGCCGCATCAGTGAGCGCTTCTTCCTGTGCTCACTCATCAAGCCATCTCTAAACTCATGCCACTCAACATCCTGGCCGAGTGCGAAATATCCCTCCCGTACCCATTCAAGACATCTCGCCGCCTCGCCGTAGCGGTGCGACTGCCCAAGGCCAATGAGGCTTAGAGCACGCTTTGTGAAAAAGCCCACCACCCAGTCGGGCCGGGCCGCCAAAGCGGCCTCAGCCGCTTCCTGCAACATCTCTTCGTCCACCCAGACGCCGCGGTCGAGGATCTGGACCATCTCATCAACCTTCCCTTCCGCTATCATAATATGGACCGCGTCGGGGTCGACATTCAGCGTCTGCAGCAAGCCCGGCCCGACCTCAGGCCACCGGTCTCCAGCGGCTGCCTTGGCGCGGAGATAGCATTCAAAGGTTCGCACCAGGGGGAAAACTTTTTGATAGAGGGTGAGCGCCTGCTCCTGCTCACCAAGACCATCAGCGAGTTGGGCAAGAAACTCCAGCAGCGGCGGGTACGGCACCAAGCGGGGCAGAAGGGCCAGCCCCAGCGCCAGAGCCTTCTCCGGTGCCCCTCGGTCCGCCAGCGCATGGGCTACGCAAAGTACATCCAGAGATTTGTCCAGGCATCTCTCGCCAGAGGCTGCCGCCGCGTCCAGACGTCCCATGGCAATAAGGCGCAGCACCCATTGCCGGTAGTGCCCGGCGGCCTCGGCATAGTCCAAATAAGCTTCGTCGTCTCCCTGCCGGTCGAGGGTCCGGAGCCAGGCATCGGCCACTAAATCGCCTGCTTCGGGAGAGGCGTCCTCGCCTTCCAAGCGAAGAGACTCGGGGTCTGTTCCGTGGGTTAGAGCTACACCGAGCGCTTCCACCGAATACACTTCGTATGGGCCCACCACCAAAATCCATTGCGCAATTTTTTCCTGCAAGCGCTGCTTCTCGGGCGCTCCGAAGTCTGCGGTCAATATGGCGTCGAGCCACACGGCCGCCATCCGGTCGAGGATGGCGGCCGCCCCCTTGCTATAATCACCGGTCTCCCCCCACCCCTCCATGTACGCATCGGTCATCCCCGTGAGATAAGCCACTGCCTGTTCCCTTCCCCATCACCAATCAGGACCTCCGCATAGTCCAACATCTGATCCACTTCATGCCATGCTGCAGACACCCGGGAGTATCTCCATGAAATATCTCCGGACGTCAGCACGCTCGCCACTTGCTCAAATGCTTGGCTCTCCACCTCTTGCCAGTCATGCTGCTGATCTGCTGCCACCGGTTTCAGCACCCGGCTTGCCGTACCCTTGGCCTCTAGCCCGGCAGCGAGTTCCCCCCGCCCGGGCTGATCAAAAATTCTGGGGGCATGTGCCGCATAGAGCAGCAGCGCCGCCGCGTGCTTGCACCACATCCCGGCGTCATAGGGGCACGTGCAAATGCTGGTCTCGGGTTCCCAGCCGTCTTCCCCTCCCGGACCGAATGTCACCCGGACATGATAGGGATCAGGCCGTGTGCCCTCGACAGCGCCGACTAAGAAGGGTTCATCCCACCACACGCTCTGGTCGTCAACCATGCCCGTCCGGTAGTAATTCTTCCCGCGCTCGAACACACTCCCCACAAGGCGGGCTATCCGGTCATCGTCTAAAGCCGCTTGCCGCATTGAGCCCAGCTCCCCCGATATCATTGTAGACCGCAGATTGCAGCGAAGCGCCTCGGGAACTGGCCACGCTCTCCCAAATAGCGCCTTCCCGCTCACCAAATTTCCATACTGCAGGCCGCATAAACCACGCCAGTGGCTAACCTATTTTGCTCAT
>JAKAAS010000519.1 GCA_021802225.1 Bacillota bacterium | reverse complement strand
TCATCCTGCTCACTGGATTTCACGGCAATCTGGTCGCGAGGAACTAAATGGGTCTGCACCAGGTCGTCCACGACATGCTCCGCGTGAATGAAGCCCGCAGGAGGGATGGGATTGCGCCTTTGCCTATGTGTTGACCGTGTTGACGAGTCCGACATCACAGATGGGGATTACCCAGTTGGTCGGGCGGATTCTCCGGCAGCCTGACGCTCGCAAAACCGGTGTGCTCGCTCTGGATGAGAGCTATGTGTTCTGCTTCCAGCAAAAGGCAGATACGTTGCTCAAAGCCGTCAAGCGGGGATTAGAAGGTGAAGGCCTAGGAGACTTGGCCCGTGGCATTGTGCTCAGCGATGGAGACGACCCGCAACGGCGTCAGCAAGTGGGAATCCGGGAAAAATTCAAGCGGTTTGAAGGGACCGTCTATTTACCCAAGTTTTATGTGCAGGAGGGGGACCGTTTTGCAGAACTGCAATATGACAGCGACCTCGTGGCCCGCATCGACTGGACACAGGTCTCATTCGCGTCCCTAGAGACCCTTCCCCTTCATCCCAATGAACCCGGGGATTTTGAAGCCCAACTCGGCTATGAGGATACAGGCGATGCCGTCCAAGACCGGGCCAGTCTCTACGTGCCTGTTGAGACGACGGTTGATCCACTATTTCTCAGCCGCCGTCTGTTAGGGGAGGTGCCCAATCCTTGGGTGGCTTATGACATGGCCGTACAAGCTCTGAACATCCTACGCCGACGTTATCCGGACGCCATCCTTGCTAGCAATATGGGTTTTATCGCAGAAGAACTCCTGAAGACAGTGCTGGTGGAACGGAACCGGCTGTGTGAAGAGATCTTTAAAGATCTGGCCCAGCGGGGATCCTTGCAATTCGTGTTAATGGAGGGCAAGGGCTATCAAATCCCCGCGCATATCACCGTGCCTCAAGACAGCCCGCCACTCTTGGACACGGCGACCGGGCGCACCGTGCAGATGAGTCTGTTTGACGATCCGGTGCCCGCTGCGGATTTCAATGAATTGGAGAAGCCAGTGGCCTTATACCTAGATAAACAAGAGAAGCTGTTATGGTGGTGGCGCAATATCGCCCGACAGAACTACTATGTCCAGGGCTGGCAAAAACATAAGATTTATGCCGACTTTATTGCCGCCAAGAAGGACGATCTAGACCCCACGGACTACGGCACGGTCTATGTGTTGGAGACTAAAGGCGGACAACTGGCCAATAATGCAGATACCCTGTACAAAGAAGAAATGTTCCGGTACTGCACAGCCTTGGGCGAAAAGGTGCCGTGGCAAGACATTGCCGAATCCTTCCCGGCCAAACAGGTACGCTTTCAGTTAATTCATGAAGATGAGTGGCAGCGGATGCTGAATGCGCTGTTTGGGTGATACGCTTAGATGATCGCTTTAAACTCCATGGCGCCTTACTCGCTCGAGGATTTCGGGGGACCAAGACGGAGATAACATTTAACAAGAACAGAGGGGTGCTAATGGGTAGTCCATCAGACGTGGATCGGGCATTCGATGAATATCTTCATCGAATAGAACTCAATCCAGCGCGCGTGGCTAAAATTTCTGAACGATATAATTCAGTCAAGAAACAAATTGAATCCCAACTGAATGGTGCCAAAGTCAAGCAAGTGGGATCCTTTCAACGCAAAACCAAAATCCGACCGATCACAGATAATGATAATCTTGATATTGACGCCCTGGTTATCCTAAGTAGAGCAGAGCGGTTTGTAGAAGACGGCTTGTCACCGAGTCGCGCCATGGAAAAGGTTAGAGACAGCTTAAAGAGCGACGACACCTATAAAACCATGCGGCCTCACAGTGATTCCCCCGTGGTTGTTTTGAAATATGCCGATGGTTTTCAATTTGAATTTATCCCCGCGTATATTGATGGGACAGGAAAATACATTAAGCGAACAGAACCAGCCAGCTATCTCGTTGCCACGTCGAAAGGGTGGATGCCTAATGACTACGACTATGATGCCGAATGTATCACCGCGCTAAACCAGTCATCTACCGTGCAAGGCAAATTAGTTCCCTTTATTAAGATTATTAAAATGTTTTCTCGTGACCATGAGATTCCTCTAAAATCCTTTCATACCGAACTGCTAGTTGCTATATCCTTGATTCCACGATTGAAAGACTGGGAAGCCCATGGGTACACTTGGGGGTATAAGCATATGCTAGCTGAATATTTCTCTGCAGCCGCTAGGTCCGTGCAAACTCCCGCGCACTTATCCGGCAGTGTTACCCCACTCCAAGATTCGCACTTGTCTAGCAAACAGTTAATCAGCATCGGGAAGGACTTTAAAACCTTAGGAGAAGAGACGTGGAAGTTATGTAAAGTAGACGGTCCGCAAGGAGTACGAGCATGGGCGCGATTTATGGGCAGCCGGTTTCCAGAAACACTAGGAAGAATACCTGGATGAGTGTAAATCGAGAAATTCTTTGGGTCAAATGCCAAACAATTGCAGAAAATTCCTTATATACGGCTCAAGGTCATTTTGAGGATGCTCATCTCCAAACAGTCGTGGCGCAATGGCTTCTCTTTACGCCAGCCATTGTTTCATTTCTCGCCGGCGCGTATATACTCTTCGGTGCCCCGCCACTTGTTGGCGTGTTTGCTTTGTTAGGCGGCCTTGCATCGGGACTCGCCACTGCCTTGGGAGTGAGCCACGGAAAA
>JAKAAS010000518.1 GCA_021802225.1 Bacillota bacterium | reverse complement strand
AAAAATCGCGGCGGACATGTCGAGCCCAATCAGTCCGGCTCCCACTATCAGCGCGATGCCAGCCTTGTTCGCCAGGGGCTTGGTGTCAAGAAACGGTGTCATGGCGGCACGCTGGCGCCAGATCATGATCCCGAAAAATACCACCGCCAGCACGGCGAAGATGATCCGGACCAGGCCCTGTCCCATGAGCACCAGAAGGAGACTGGCCAGTCCCGCACTGAAGCTGGAACCGCCTATCCAGTCAGGCAAAGGCCTCGAAACCACGGCCGAGGGAGGCGCTTTGCGCAGCATGAAAAGCACAATCAGGGCAATGGGCAGGTTGACGATGAATACAGCCGGCCAACCAAAATATTGGCCCAGCACGCCCCCCAGGGTCGGACCGATAATGCTGGCCAAACCAAATACCGCACCGAACATCCCCAGCGCCATCCCGTGCTTTTCCGGGGGAAACTGCTTCAGCCCTTCCGCCTGCCCGTTTGGGTACACAGCGCCAGCACCCGCACCCTGGACGACGCGGGCCAGCACAAACAGCACAAACACCCGGCTCAAGGCCGCTGTCAGCGAAGCCACCGCAAATAGGCTGACACCCCAAATGAACACCTTGCGGTGTCCCAGCCTGTCTCCTAAGGCACCGGCCATGACGGTCGACCCAATATACGCCACAGTATAGGCCGTGACCGTCCATGCCGCCCCTTCCAAACTCACATGGAAGCTCCGGGCGATCACGGGAAAGACTGGGCCTAGCACGTTCGTGTCCAATGCGCCAATAAATACTCCCAACAGATAGACTGTCAAAACTTTGTAATTCGGTCGCACGCCAGATTCTCCCTCCCTTAGCCGTCCCTGTCCCACTATACCCTGCCCCGAGCAGTTTTCCCACTTTCAAAATTTGCTATCACTGCCAGCACATCAAAACAGGCCACGGTTGTGGCCTGTTTTGATGGTAGGCCTCGTTTAGCGCGGTATGCCCACAACCATCGCGAAGAAAATTCCCATCATGTACAGCAATGAAAATTTGAAGGTGCGCTTGGCCCATATTGTATCAGGCTCACGCTCCCGCAGCAAAAACGCCTCATATCCAATAAATGTGAACCCCAGCGCCAACGCAATGCCAAGGTACACCCAGGTGAGGGTTCCGGTCAGATACAGCGCCACGGATGCCGCCAGCAGCAGCCACGCATACACCATGCTCTGCACTTTTGTCACGCGCTCGCCCCGCACCACCGGCATCATCGGAATACTGGCCTTGCGGTAGTCATCCTGTTTATACAAAGCCAGAGCCCAGAAATGCGGAGGAGTCCAGAGAAAGATAATTAAGAACATCAGAATCGCCGGCCACCCGATTGTGCCCGTCACGGCCGCCCACCCGACCAGCGGGGGAAACGCGCCGGCAGCGCCGCCGATGACAATATTCTGCGGGGTTCTCCTCTTCAGCCACATTGTATAAATAAATACATAGAACAAGAACCCGCCCAATGAGCACAAGGCTGTCGTCCAGTTGACCCAAAGGCCCAGACCGACAAAAGACACCGCCTGAAGAATAATGCCAAAAGCCAGGGAGTGCAGAGCGGAAATTCGCCCTTGCGCCACCGGACGCATTTTGGTCCGGCGCATGAGCTTGTCGATGTCGCGGTCGTACCACATGTTGACGGCATGGGCCCCTCCACTCGACAGTGTCAGCCCCCCAAGCGTCAGCAGCGTGATTCCAATGGACGGCAGGTGGCCTGCCCCGACGACCATGGCACAATAAGCGGTCACGACCAACAGAGAAATGATTCGTGGTTTCATGAGAGTGACGTAATCCATCAGGACGGACGTCAAACTCCGCGGGACAGATACCGACTGGGCGTACATATCGCGACCTCCATCAATATTGCGCACCCTGAACGGGGCACACTCAATTAGTAATACTATCGAACTAACTATAACTTGCCGTTCCTTATTTGCCAAGCATCTTAGTCGAAAACCGACTCATCCTGACACCGCCATTCCCTACCCAGGAATTGATGGCGGCTGGTCGGCTCCGGCGCCCGGGCGCCGGCCGGACTTCGCTTTGGCCGCAGTGTCACTCCGGTCAATGCTCATGGCGACCCGGCGCAATGTCAGCAGCAAAATCGTCATCACCACAATCTGGAAAATCCACCAGGCCGGGTCCCACCAGTGCGGCACACCCTCGCTGTAGGGGATCTTCAATGGTAAGGTTGGCCAAAATCCTCCATGCATATCCATCCCGCTCCCTTCGACTTGGCGGCGCTCCCTTACAGCAGGAACACCACAACCCAGCTGGCAATCCAGGCCAGCGCCACATACACCCAGAAGTACGCGCTCGCCTCCGCCGTCCAGAACCGCTCCGGCGCCATATCCTGGCGGGCATTGCGCATAATCGCAATCCCCAGCATGATCAGCCCGATCACCGCGTAGACAATGTCCGCGCCCGAGATGATGTAGTACATCTCCCCGAACCGGCCCTGCGGGGACGCGTAGCGCAAGCCCCACTGGTAGATGACGGCCAGCATCGCCAAGAGCCCCAAGCCGGCCGCCAGTTTGAGCCGGCTCGCCACCCGCTCCCGGGCATCCGGCTGCCGCCCCGCCCGCACCGCCTGCCAGACGATGAGGGCGCTCAGCGCCATCAGCACGGCCGCGGCCGCGCCAAACCCCTGGTTCGCCTCGGGCGACACATAGCCCCCGTCATAGAGGTATT
>JAKAAS010000014.1 GCA_021802225.1 Bacillota bacterium | reverse complement strand
TCCGCCGATGAAAACTGGCGGCTTCATACAGTACGGGCTGGGTTACGCTGGGGTCATCGCCTTCATTGTGGCCCCAGCGCCGGTAACCCACCAGGTCAATCAGGAAGTCCTTGTGGAATGTCTGCCGGTAAATGTGGGCCATCTTGGTTACACCCAGGCAGGCTTCGGCATCATCGGCGTTGACGTGCACAATGGGGATCTCGAAGCCTTTGGCCAGGTCGCTGGCATACAGCGTGCTGCGGCCCTGATCGGGTTCTGTCGTGAACCCAAGGACATTGTTGGCGATTATGTGCACCGTGCCGCCCGTGTTATAGGCTTCTAGACGGGACAGGTTAAGAGTTTCCGAGACTACGCCCTCTCCGGGAAAGGAGGCGTCTCCGTGAATCAGCACGGCCAAAGCGCGGTCAGCATCCTGCACTGGCAGTCCGGGACGTTCGCGGGAATCTTGGACGGCGCGGGCCATCCCCTCCACCACGGGGTCCACGAACTCCAGGTGGCTGGGATTGTCAGCGAGGGTCAAATGCATTTCGACCATATTCGAGTCCTGCATGATTTTGCGGGCGCCCAAGTGATATTTCACGTCGCCCGTCCAGCCAAATGTGATGCCTGAGGACCCTGCAGAGGGGACCAAGTCTTTATTGGGCGCGCTGTGAAATTCGGCAAAAATGTCCGCATAGGGTTTTCCGAGAATGTGCGCGAGCACATTTAGGCGGCCGCGGTGCGCCATGCCGATGACCACGTCCCGTATCGCTGTACCCGAGGCTGCCAGGTGAATCAGCTGGTCGAGCATCGGCACCATGGCGTCGGTGCCTTCAATAGAAAACCGTTTTTGACCCACAAATGTGTGGTGCAAAAACTTTTCGAATTGGTCTACCCCGATCAGGCGGCGCAGGAGGGAGCGCTTTTCCACGACAGACAAATTAGGGCGGACCCGGTTCGAATCCACGTAGTTGTCCAGCCATTGCCGCTCCTCGGGATTGTGAACATGGCTGAATTCGTAAGCTAAAGTTCCCGTATAGAGGGTGAACAGGTGCTGAATCACGTCCCATCCCGTGCGCAGTTCTGGACCGCAATCTGGCCACAGGCTTTGCGCCGGTATTTGCTGGAGCTTTTCGGCAGTCAGTCCGTAGGTCTCCAATTGCAGCAGGGGCGAAGTGGAAACCGTTTGCGCCAAGGGATTGAGGTGAGCCTGCAAGTGGCCCAAATCCCGGATGTTGCGGGCGAGTTCGGTTCCTTGGCTGATGATATTCAGCGTCTCCCCATCCACGCCCGTGGAGACGGTGTCGGCTGACGGCAATTCCATAGGCGGCGGTCCCCACTCTTCAAAGAGGCTGCGCGTTGCGGTGTCAACCGACTGCGGGTCGCGCAGGTAATTTTCATACAACTCGATAATATAGCCAGCGTTTGGTCCGTAAAAATCTTGCCACGACGTGTAGTGCACGCGAGCTGCCATAATTTCCATCTCCTTCTTACCATATGTGAGGATAACCCGAACCCACAAAAATATCCTCGCCACCCAAAAATCTTCCAGGAGGCAGTGCTGATCACCGCCCCTTATCCGCCTCTAACTATACTGGTCCCTTCCTATTCTGGCTAATGACTGTTTTCTATAGGAAAGTAAACTTTTGGTTATATCAGCGGACAGAGAGGGGAGGCCGACCTTGTCAGATAATCGCTGTTCGCGTAGAATTTCATCATCTTCTTAAGCGCTTGGAAGACATGGGAGGGTTCTGATGCATTTTGGATATTTTGCTGCCGACCCTTACCTGTGGGCCTTTCTGATTGTGCTGGCTGCCTTTGCCATCCGGGGCATGCTGGGATTCGGTTCCGGCCTTATTTCGGTGTCTTTGCTGATATTTTTTCTGCCGATTAAACAGGTGGTGCCGGTAGTCTTTCTACTTGATGGTGTCGCGTCGCTGGCGTTGGGATCCTATGATTTTAAGGAGATCCGCTGGACGGAGATACCGTGGCTGTGGCCTTTCACGATTCTGGGGCTGATTGTGGGGGCATGGATTTTAAAGGCAGTCTCCGCGCAAAGTGTGACCCTGCTGCTGGGAGTTTTCATCCTTCTGTATGTCCTCTATGCGGCCGTGACCCGGCCCGAGCGCCTGCCCAAGGCGGCTAGGCAGTGGGGGGCTCCCTTGGGATTTCTGGGCGGGCTCATCGGCAGCCTTTATGGCGGCGGGGGACCGTCGATTGTGGCCTATTTCCAAATGCGGCACCTGGACAAACGCGCCTTCCGGGCGACGTTTCAGTTTATTGCGGTGACGGACACTGTGGTGCGCGGGTCACTGTATTTTGTTCTCGGACTCTTGAGCGCTGAGACCGCTGTCACCTCGATGTGGCTGCTGCCGGCTGTCGCCATCGGGCTTGTGGGGGGGAACTTCCTGCATTTCCGCATTGATGCCAAAAAATTTCAAATCCTGGTCCTAGTGGTTCTTGCCTTCGCCGGCATCCGGCTCGTCATCGCCTAAACTAGACGCAGGAGGAAAAAACATGGGAACCAATATGTCGCGAACCAAGCTCCCAGACCTTTTCTCGCTGCTGGCGATGAATTTGATATGGGCAGGAACGTATCCGGCCACCGCACTGGCCCTGACATCAATGGATGCGACCTTTCTGACGATGTTTCGCCTCTTCGCAGGGACTGTCCTCTTTGCCCCATTCATAATCCAAGGACGCGCCAACTGGACTCCCAAGGCTGTGGTGCGCACGCTGTTTCTGGGAATTACCGGATTTTCCCTGCCTCTAGTCCTCCAGACCCAGGGACTGAAAGCTTCCACCCCCGCGATGGCTGCGATATCTATCGCGCTGGAACCGCTGCTGACGGCTCTCATGGCCAGCTTGCTGCTGAAAGAGCGGCTGCCGGTATCCCGGCGGTGGGCCCTGGGCGTCGCGGTGCTGGGAGCGTGGGCAGTCGCGGGTTTTCCCCGCCCCGGTGTCCGCGGCTACGGGCTGGGGGACATCTTGCTGCTATCGGCGTTGGGCTGCTTTGCCGTCTACAATGTCTACTCTTCCTCCTTAAGCCGCCGCCTGTCCCCGCTGCAGGCCACGGCGGGCACTTTTGCCGCCGGATTTCTCGGCGCCGTTCCGCTTTGGCTGCTGACGGGGGCGCATTGGCCTCAGCACTGGACCGGCCCGGCCTTGTGGGCGAGCCTGTATCTGGGACTGCTAGGGACGGCGCTGGCATATTTCTTGTGGATGGTGACGGCATCCAGAATTCCGGTGGCGATCATGGCCCTGTTCCTGTATCTTCAGCCTGTGCTGGGGGTAGTGCTGTCGGCCTGGATTACGCCGGCCCCCCTTTCCCTGCCGTTTTACATGGGCTCTGCCGCCATTTTGCTGGCGCTGTACATGGGGCGTGACCGCCGGATTGCGGCTGTGTCGTAGCAGGGATACGGCAGAGGACGGGGAGAATAAAAAAGGCCTCCAGCAGGCATTTTTGCTGGAGGCCTTTTCTTTTGGGCACCCTGGGTCTCACGAATGCTGGGATTCAAAGAGGGCGATGCGGTCATCGTGCCGGAGGGTGCGTGCAATGTCATCGAGACCCTCCACCAGGGTCTGCTGGAGATATGGGTCGAGCGTGAAGGGATATGTGGTTCCGTCCTCCGTGGCGACGTTCAGGTTTTCCACGTCGACTGTCAGGATAAAGGGCTCGGGTCCCTCCGCTTGGGCCATCAGCCGGGCGACATCGCTTTCCGGAAGGATCAGCGGCAGCATGCCATTTTTGAAACAGTTGTTATAGAAAATGTCCGCATAGGATGAAGCGATAATGACGCGAAAGCCATAGTCGGCCAAAGCCCAGGGGGCATGTTCACGAGACGAGCCGCATCCAAAGTTGCTGCCGGCGATAAGGATGCTCGAGCCAACATACTGTGGGTGATTGAGCACAAAGTCCGGATTGGGCTGTCCATTTTCATCGTAGCGCCAGTCGAAAAAGAGAAATTCTCCAAATCCCGTGCGCTCGACCCTTTTGAGAAACTGTTTGGGAATAATCTGGTCGGTGTCTACGTTGGAACGGTGCAGCGGGGCGGCTAGGCCGCGGTGCTGGCGCAGTGGGGTCATCGGGAAACCTCCTTTGACAAGGTGCGTACATCCACAAAGTGGCCGTACAGCGCGGCGGCCGCGGCCATTTCCGGACTGACTAGGTGAGTGCGCCCGCCTTTACCTTGGCGCCCCTCGAAATTGCGGTTCGACGTGGAGGCGCAGCGCTCACCCGGCTCGAGAATATCGGGATTCATTCCGAGGCACATGCTGCATCCGGGCTCCCGCCACTCAAACCCTGCTTCTTTGAATATCATGTCCAGCCCTAGAGCCTCGGCTGAGCGCTTCACCAGGCCCGAACCTGGCACGACCATCGCGCGCACGCCAGGGTGGACGTGCTGACCGCGCACGATGTCCGCCGCGCTCTGCAGATCTTCCAGACGGCCGTTGGTGCATGACCCGATGAATACCCGTTCAATGGGGATGTCCGTCAGCGCGGTGCCAGGTTCAAGGCCCATATACTCCAGCGCATACTGCGCGGATTCCCTGGCCGCCGGGTCGGAGAAGGCGTCCGGGTGAGGAATTTCCTCGTCGATTCGGAGGACCATCCCGGGGCTCGTGCCCCAGGTGACCATCGGAATCATATCCTCCAGCTCAATGGTAACGGTGCGGTCATAGGAAGCTCCCGGATCCGTCGCGTAACTGAGCCAGCGGGCGGACGTCTCGGCAAACTGGTCGCCTTGCGGGACGTGGGGGCGCCCTTTCAGATAGTCGACGGTGATTTGGTCAGGAGAGACCATCCCGGCCCGAGCTCCCGCCTCGATGGACATGTTGCACAGGGTCATGCGCTCTTCCATGCTCAACGCGTGGACCGCATCTCCGGTGTACTCGATAACGTAGCCGGTAGCGCCAGAGGTGCCGATTTTTCCAATCAAGGCCAGAATCATGTCTTTGGGGGTTACCCCCTGGGGGCGCTGCCCGGAAAAATGCACAGCCATGGTTTTGGGACGCGACTGGACAAGGCACTGGGTGGCGAGCACATGCTCCACCTCACTGGTGCCTATGCCGAAAGCCAAGGCGCCAAACGCCCCGTGCGTCGCGGTATGGCTGTCGCCACAGACAATGGTCATTCCTGGCTGGGTCAATCCCTGCTCCGGTCCAATAATATGCACAATGCCTTGGTCAGGGTGATGCAAATTGAATAGGGGGATGCCAGCGGCGACACAGTTTTCTTCCAACAGATCCATCTGGCGGCGGGCTATGGGGTCAGCGACAGGAACTGTGCGGTCGGTCGTCGGGACGTTGTGGTCCATGACCGCGAACGTCCGCTCAGGACGTCTCACAATGCGCCCATGCATGCGCAGACCTTCGAAAGCCTGAGGGGAAGTCACTTCGTGGACGAGATGGAGATCGATGTAAATCAGTGCGGGCTGTCCCGTCTCTTGCATGACAACATGATCTTGCCAGATTTTTTCAAATAACGTCATTGGCGGCATTGCATCACCTTCTCTATAAGTAATGGACACAGGCCTGCCTTGTCTAAGAGGCATAGATCCCTCGGTCTTTTCCCCGGTGCGCTTGAGGGCGGGCGCACGGTCTGCCCAAAAAAGCTGGAAACCGCAGGGGAGACACCAGATTGCTTTATGCAGAGGTGTTCAGAAAAATATACACTGTTCACGCGGTGCTGCCAAGGGAAGGAGATGCCAGGACGGCAGATTACTGATCGTCCTGGTTCATCCCGGTAATGCGCAGAAACCATTTGCCGAATAGGCCAAAGACGACAGTCGTCACAATAATAGCCACGATAATAATAGGAACCGTCGCGTGGTTGTTCAAAGCCTCAGGCACTGCTGGCCACATAGGCACACCTCCCTTGTGGACATTATATCGTCAACGGGTCAATGTCAAAAGAACAACCCTACCACTCTTGCTATTATATCCCCATTGCAGGATAAATTCCGCCCCCTTGACTGTATCAAAGGCGGCCCAGGTAGATTGTGCCGCAGGCGAGGCGTTCCGCCAAACCACCGTGGTGCCTTGCGGCTCCATGCGGGTCAGGGCAGCGCCGGAGGCTGTTGAGCGTTGGCAAAAAAATCCTAGCCGTTGCCCAGCGGCGAAAAACCGTGAGCACTCAGCAAAATTCGCCACTTGGGCAGATGCCAGGCTGAGCGGCTCATTGCCCCTAGGAGCTTGTCCAAAAATCTCTGTATGCCTGCGGTGCGGGGATAGCCCACTGTCATGATCTGGCTAATTTTCCACGGGGATGTGGCACATTATGCCAAACAAAGACGTTGACGGGAGGCATGTCGACCCTCATAGGGCAAAAGGAGCCTTATCCGGCCGCTTTGGAAGCCCTGACACTCGCAATTGTGCAGATCTGTCCCGTGGTCTGGGCGATCCGTTGAATTTTCCTGCCGATTTTGCGCACATTGTACGTCAAGCAGACCAAGGCCCACTCGCCCGTGGCTTGGGTCAGGCCCCGTAAGCTGAATTGACGAAACCTCAGGGTCTCTTTGATCATGCCGAACGCGGGTTCGACCTGTCCCTTGCGGGTACGATAGAGGGCCGCGCCGGCGTCCGATCGGACCTTGGCTTTCATCGCATCACGAACATCGTCGTCCGGCCCGCGGCGGATCGCTTTTGCCCGTTGCTTGGGCGAGAGACACTGATCCTTCAACGGGCACGCGCCACACGTGGCGCGGTCTCCTTTGTACACGTGAACGGTACGGACTGCCCCACCCCCGACCGATTCGGTCCGGGTCCGCTGGAACGGTAAGACCTGGTTGGCGGGGCATTGGTAGGCATCGGTCTCCGCCTTGTAGGAGAACTGCCCCTTCCCGAACACCGTCCGCCCTGACAGATGGCGCCATTGATCCGATCCGGCGGCGATGTACGCATCCACCTGGCGCGTGTCCATGGCCGTCACATTGTTCGCGGAAAAATAACCCGCATCGGCGGTGAGTGTCTCAAATTGGCGCCCAGTCGTCTCCACGACCGCGTCCACGGTCTTCACGAGTTCCTGCTGATCGTTCGGGTGGGCTGACAGGGTGGTGCTCACAATGACCCCCTCCTCCGCATCCACAATAATTTGGCCATTATAGGCCTGTTGCACGCCCTGGGTTTTGATCACCATGATGTGGGATTCCGGATCCGTAAAGTTCTGTTGTTCTTGGTCGGGTGGGGTCGGCTGATCCGGGTGGGCGGCCGCCCACCGCTTCTCGCAATCGGCTTGGGCTTGCTGAATCGCGACCAGCCGATCCTTCAACCGGGCCAATCGGTCGGCGGGGATCGTGGGGGCCGCGGCTTCCTGCTCGTCGGCCTCGCCATGGGTGGCCACCCATTGGGCAATTTCTTGCTCCAAGCGGGGGATGGCGTCCTTCATGTGTTGGTACGACATCGCTTTATGTTTGGAGGCATCAGCGGTGATCTTCGAGCCGTCGAGAGCTCCCAAATGGAAGCCGACCATCCCCAAATCCACACACAAGAGCACGATTTGGGCCATCCCCCCCTGGAATTTCTTCAATATGTTTCCGACGAAAGTCGGCTATGGCACTATGTTTGGGTTGCTGCAACCGTGCCAGCCACATCATCGCTAAGTCTTCGCGACACGCCCCACTAATCCGCCGCGAGCTAAAGCGTTGCGTCATGTAGCCATATGTGAGCAGTTTCAACAACAGTTGCGGCGGATAGGCCGGCGCGCCGGCCCCGTCGGCATGATAGGTGAGCTCCACGGCTGACAAATCCAACAGATCTATCGCTTCATCAATAATCCGGGCCATATGGCCCGGGGGAATCCATTCGTCGACCCGGGGAGGCAATAGGAACTCGTGGTGAGCGGATAGGGGCTGGCGAAACTTCACGGGGATCCCTCCAACGTCATCGGTCATCGTGATACTTCTCTATTCGCCAAGTCCCTCCCAAAATCCTTTGAGGAGCCCCATCCATAAGAAAATAATCTGTCTGCGCGCGAATGGGAGAGGCTCGCAGAGCTTGAGCGAAATTCGAGGCGCAGACCCCTATCATGAATTTTTGGACAAGCTCCTATGCGCAGATCTACAGCGCGGGAGAGACGCAGCCGTCTTTACACCGGGCTGCAGGCGGGAAGCAAGTGGGGAGCAACCCTCTCTTGCGCTCCCGTGCAGCCGCTGAATTGCATAGAGGGAAAGGGGTCTGGCAGGCTGTCAGCGCGTACTGTCTCTACAGAGCCAAAAGTTGATGGGTAAACTATGGGCGGGAAGCGGATGCTTTCCCGCCAGTTCTCGAACCGGATGACGGAGGCGACCTTGCGGACGCACGTCTCCCACAGGCCAGAACCAGCGCAGGGCAGCCCCGCGTCCTCTTGCGGCTGATTGAAAGTTCAGCTATGCTTCAGCTTGCTTTCATATGAATCAGCTATGATAGGTATAGTTTGATCTGCGTGCAACGCAGGTTTGGGAAGCGCTAGCCCCCAAAAATCACTGAGATGCCGGGAAGGAGGGACACTCATGCAAGCCTCCAGACAACTGGGATTGTGGAGCCGCTACTCTAAAAAGTGGGCCGGAGCCATAGCCGTTCTTGTTCTGACAGGGATTGCCGTGGTGCTTTTCTTCCACAAGATACCCATTCATGCCATTGAGGATGCTTGGGGCCGGCTGTCCGCTCCAGTGCTATTGTGGGCGCTTGGCTGCCAGATTGCTTTTGTGGAGCTGCGCGCCATTCGCTTTGCATCTATGGCGGGACCTCTTGACTCGACAGCGAAAGACCTTTCTGCGCGGCCTTACCAGTGGTTTGGCCCGACAGCGGCGTACTCAATGACTTGCAGCGTCTTCCCCGGCGGGATTGGCGAGTTGCTCTTGCCCGTGTACCTGAGGCCCTATGGGGTTGCGAGCAGCGCTAGCTTAGGGCTGGCAGTCGGGGGACGCCTGTTTGATGTAGGGTGGTCGGTTGTGCTGGCCTTTGTGTTCAGCCTGTGGATCATTCCCCATCAAGGGTGGACAACCGTGCGCCTCTCCCTTGTGGTGGGGGCGGTGGCGATGATTCTGATCATCATGGCCATCCGGCTGATTGACGGCGGCCGCATTATGGCCGTGCTGGAGAGGCGCAAGGTGCCGCACTGGGCGCGCCGGGGGATTGCCGCGGGATTTCGGGCCCAGACGGTTCTTAAGCGGCTGTCGTGGCGCGATATGGCGGTCTTGTCCCTGATGACCATTGGCATGAAGCTGTCCAGCACGCTGTTTTACGAAGTGATTGCGCATGGGCTTGGGTATTCTGTCGGGTTTTTCCACATAGGGGCAGCCATGATGTTCTTTTCACTTTTCATGGTCTTTCCCTTGCAGGGGGTCGCCGGGTTCGGCACCACGGAGGCCTGGTGGATTTTGGCGCTGACTTTAGTGGGACTGCCGCTGAAAGGGGCCATTGTCATGGCGCTGACCTTCCATGTGCTGAATCTCCTGTACGTGTCCGCACTGGGCGGAGTGTACATGCTTGCGCGGCTCCGGCCTGTGTCATGGATGGTCCGCAGAAATGCTAAAGTTAAATAGGAGGGTTCGTCTTTATGGTTGCTGTCCGGGTTGTTTTTGCGGCCTTTCTGGTGATGACGTTGGGATTGATGGGATTTTTAGAGAACTGGCGCAGTAAAGTGGCTTGGGGTTTGGCTGTTGTTTTTGGACTGATTGCGGTTGAACCGGCTTTGGTGGTTCCGGTGGGGAGACTGCTCCGAAATCATAATTTGACCATTATTGACGGGCTGGCTCTGCTTCTCGTCCTGACCGTAGTGGCGCTGTTTGGCGCTTTGCAGGCGGCCAACGCCAAGTCCGCGAAGTCGCTGCACATCATCAACCAACTGGTGGATGAACAGGCTTTTGACGATTTTCACCGAGAATACCAGGCCCAGCAGTTCAATCCCATCACGGTGGTGATTCCCGCCTACTATGAGGCGGAAAACATTGGGAAGGTGCTCGAAAGCATTCCGCGCCGCGTGCATGACACGGACGTGTCAGTCTTGGTAGTGGTGGACGGCAGTCCCGACGGCACCGACAAGATTGTCAAAAGCCACGGGGACTTTGCTTCCTATGTCCGTGTCAACCGCGGCCAAGGCGCCGCGCTCCGCGTGGGCTACCACCTGGCGATTGAGCACGGCGCGCAATACATTGTCACATTGGATGCCGACGGCCAGTATGACCCCGAAGAAATGCGGGACCTGGTGGAGCCAGTGCTGAACGATGAGGCCGACTACGTTCAGGGTTCGCGGCGCATGGGAAATTACGTTACTGATGACATGATCAGAGTGCTCGGTGTGTATTGGTTCAACTGGCTCATCGGACTGCTGATCAAACAGAAGATCACCGACTCCTCCAACGGCTTCCGGGCGATCAAAGCCCGCGTGCTCAAAGATCTCGCGCTTAGCGAGGACCAATATCATGCGGCGGAACTTCTGATTTTGTCCATGCGAAAACACTACCGGGTTATCGAGCGTCCGGCTTCCATGTATCCCCGCAGTTCGGGCCAAACCAAAAAAGGGCATAACCTGACCTACGCTTACCATTATGCGCGGGTGATCTTCAAAAGCTGGCTCCGAGCCATATGAGGCCGAATCCCCCGGAGCGCCGGACGCTGTCACGCCGTCTTGATGGTTGGGCCCTGGCGTCTCTGATCGGGATTCCTATTCTGGCCGCAGTGCTTCTTGAACCAGGCCTTGTCACCCTGCATGGGGATAATCTGATACAGAACTACCCGCTGCGCATTCTTGTGGGGAAGATTCTCCGCGAAGGCCACCTGCCTTTATGGGACCCGTACATCTGGAGCGGCACGCCGCTGCTGGCTGGATTCAATGCCGGCGCGGCCTATCCCCTGACATGGATTTTCGCCCTGCTCTCCGGACCATGGGCATGGACCGTGACCATTGCAGCAAGCTATGCAGTGGCCAGCACGGGTTTTTATACGTTTTTGCGGACCTTAGGCCGTTCAGTCTTGGCGAGCTGGCTGGGAGCGGTGACATTTGCCTTCGCTGGATTCATGGCGTCGCAGATGGTCCACCTGGAGACGTTGCAGGGGGTGGGCTGGCTGAGCTGGGTCGCGGTTGCTCTCTATCAGGTGTCCCGTTCCAGAACCCGGCCCGGGCGGCTGGGCTGGACGCTTGGTCTGGGTGTCTTTGCAGGCCTGGTGATTCTGGTAGGCAGCCCTGAGCCCATGGCCTACGGCGCCATATTTGCTGCCGTGCTGGGGCTGTTCTTCGTGGCGGATGCGCCAAATAAACCCGCAGTCCTCGCCGGATACGGGACAGCGGCGGCCATTGGCTTGCTGATTGGCGCGGCGCAGTGGATTCCGGGCGAAGCATTTATTCACCTTTCCCAGCGCTCCCATGCCACTTTTCAGTTTTTCAGCTCCATGTCTGTCTCTCCGGCGGAGGGCGTTCTGCTGCTGTTTCCCTATATCCTGGGGGGCTACCACCGCTTTCTGGCGATGGTCTATTACTCCGGACGGTTCAACCTCCCTGAAGTCAGCAGTTACGTGGGCCTTCTGCCCATTTTTGCGGCGGTGCGCATGTTCCCCCGGTGGGCGCCTGGCCCTGTCAAGCGGGTCCTGTGGATGTTCTACACACTGGGGCTGGTTGGGGCTGTCCTCGCCTTGGGCAAGTATACCCCTGTCAGCCACCTGCTGTACCATATCCCCGTGTTTAACGGGATTCGCGCCCAAAACCGCAATTTGTTTATGCTGGACTTCGCTCTGGCCGCGGTGTTCGCCTTTTGGGTCGACCATGTTCGCGCTGTTTCCAAATCCCAGACGCGGGAGAAGGCGCCCTTGGCTATTTTTGTGGGTATTTTCCTTGCCACGCTGGCAATCGGTCTGTGGAAGGCAAACCGCTCGGTGGCCGCCTACATGGTGCCCTACCTGGTGATCACGGTGCTGCTGGGTACAGGGATGGCGGTGCTGGTCTCGGTCTTGGCCAGGATGCCCGGGCGCTACCGGATGCTGGCGGTGGTGCTCTTTACGGTGCTCGACCTGGGGCTTTACGACACAGGCCAGTATTGGCTGAATGTCCCCAAGAACTCCGTGGCCACGGGCACCGGGTATCTGGCGCGGGCGGCGCGGAGGCAAATTCCGCCGAATACGCGCTTTGCCCTCTATGACCCCGCACTGGATGGATATCGCCAGGTCGATTCCTTAGGACAGCCGGATTTAAACATTCTTACGGATCTTCCAAGTTTTCAGGGTTATGGATCGCTGGTCTCCAGCCGGTACCAACAGGCCACGGCGGCGCACCTTCAAGCAACCTTTGCTCCCGCCGTGCTGTCCCGGCCCACGATAAACCAGCTCAATGTGAGCACACTGTTTACGGTACCCTCTTCCTTTATTTCACCGGTGCCGACCTCGTGGCAGCCCAAGGCCTTGCGCACGGAAGCGTGGGGCAGCGCCCGGCACCCGTGGTTTTTCGGCCGCACTCTGGAAGTTGAGGCAGTCCGCGTGTACATGGCAGCGCCCTTAACGGGCAGGCAGTCCGGGTGGCGTGTGGGGGGGATTGTGGCCGGATCGGGTCAGGAAAAGTGGTACACACCTAAAATGTCCGTGTCGGGAAAGACTGTGACGCTGTCCTTGCCGCCGGTTCCTTTGGCGGGAATCGCTGTGCAGCAGACGGG
>JAKAAS010000517.1 GCA_021802225.1 Bacillota bacterium | reverse complement strand
TTCATGCTGACCGACCCCCCCCACCACCCCGGCGTCCAATCGCAGGCAAGTGCAGTTTGGTCTGATTGTCGCGGGTGTGGCCGTGATTCTTTTTGCCAGTTTCGGGGGACTGGCCTACCTCCTCATCGCCTTGTTAGCCGGCAATCTCTGGACAGCATGGGTAACGCGGCGCAGCCGCCCGGTCCCAACCACCGCGCCCAGGCGCCCTCTGGCCTCCTAACTCTGCGCCTCCCTTAGGGGCTCGGGTCAAGGCGGAGGCTCACAACCACATCGGTCCCAATTCCCGGGGTGCTGTGAAATTCCAGCTTTCCGTGGTGCGCCTCAACGATTTTCTTGGCGATGGCGAGGCCGAGGCCCCGGGAACTGGCCTGCCCTCTGCCCTGTTCAAACCGCCGGCCAGCCCTGGGGAGAAAGTCCCTCGGCATGCCTTCCCCAGTGTCCTCCACATGGATCTCCCCCCACCTGCCGCGAATGGCCACCTTCAGGGTGACGCCGCCGCGGCTGGTATGCTGGTGGGCGTTGTCCAGAAAGATCAGCAGCAATTGGCGCAGGCGGAGGCCGTCTCCCATCACCGTGGCTTCCTGGGCGATATCCAGACTCAGTGCGAGCCCCGATTCCTCCAATACCGGCTGGTAGATTGCAGCGGCATTTTCACACAGGTCCGTGAGGGAGATTCTCTCCAGGTTGAGCGCGCGCGCCCCCTCTTCCAGGCGGCCCATCTCCAACAGTTCACCCACCATGCGCGCCATGCGCTGGCCCTCTTGGTAAATCGCCTCGACCCACGGCAGGTGCTCCTCTACCCGGTCAGAGGAATAGCGGAGCAACAGCTCCGCATCCGTCGTGACCACGGTCAGAGGCGTGCGGAGTTCGTGCGAGATGTCCGATAAAAACTCCTGCTCCCGGCGCCTGACAGCTAAAATGGGCCGCAAGGTCCACAGCCCCATGAGAAAACCGCCCGCGACAGAGAGAATCAGCCCGATTCCGCCTCCCCATGCCAATAGCGCAAGCAATCGCGCCAACCGCGACTGGTCATCCTGGACATTTTCAAAGAGCTGCGCCGAACACCGGCTGTTCACCCGCCATTGCCTGACCCGGTACGGCACTCCCTGAATATTTGCGGAATAGTAGACCGTCCCAGCCGCGCGGTGAGTGCTGAGCAGTTGCTGGAGATAGGGGAGGGAATCCGCGGGGAACGGTTGGTAGACGGCAGGGGCCGGGCGGTCTTCCGGCCCCCACGTCAGATAGTGGACGTCCCCGGCCGCTGTGCCGCTGCGGTCAAGCTGTGGCTCCGCGCGGCAGCCGCCGGGGCCCCGGGCTAAAGGAGCGGCAAGCCTCTGCAGTTCCTGGTCGACCGTCCGGATGGTCTGGCGGTGCTCCATGCTGTAGACAAATCCGGCCAGCGCCCCCCAGATAATCGCCAGCACCGCCATGTTCACTACGGCTAGGCGTATGCGCTGCCGAATGGTTTCACGCTCATCTTGCCTCTTCAGGTCGCTCCAGCTTGTGGTGTTCATGGCCGGGCATCCAGGCGGTAGCCGACGCCCCGCACCGCGACGATGTCAGGCCCGCCAGCCAGTGCCAGACGCTTGCGCAGTTTGGACACGTGGGCTTCTAAAGCATTGTCCAAGATATCCGCTCCATCGCCCCACAAGCGGTCCATTAACTGCTGCCGGGTTAAAGTTGCTGCCGGATAGCGCATAAACAGTTCGATGAGAACCGCCTCCTTTGGGGATAGCCGCAAAACTTCTTCTCCAACGGCCAGCTCGCGTGTCGCAAACTGGTACCGCAAGTTGTTCCACTGCAGGGATTCAGCCTCTTGATAATCCGGGGAGGTCCGCCGCAGCTGCGCGCGGATGCGGGCCACAAGCTCAGTGGAGGCAAAGGGCTTGACCAGATAATCGTCGGCTCCGGCATTCAGTCCCTGAACCCGGTCATCGACCCGGTCCCTGGCCGTCAGCATAATGATGGGGGTGAGAATCTTGCGGCGGCGGAGTTGCGCCGCTACCTCATAACCGCTGCAGCCCGGCAGCATCACATCCAGCAGGATCAGGTCAAAAGACCCTGTCGCTGCTTGGTACAGGGCATCTTCCCCGTCAGAACAGCTCCGGGTTTCATAGTGTTCCGCTTGCAGCAGGTCGCATACCGCGTGCTGCAGCATCACGTCATCCTCTGCCACTAAAAGTCTCGGCATGGGCACTCTCCTTGCCTGTCCCACAAAGTCGGCGGCACCTCTGGCACCCTTCTTAAAAGCGCAGGGAAATCCATTTGGCGCCATCATAGCATATCTTGCGGATCTGGCAGGCGGCCAAAACTTCCGGAAAATCCTGCTTCCCCGCAATCCCTGGGAGGCCTCTCTTGAATTGGTAGGCCTAAAGTCCTAGACTTCTTCAGCTTTTCGGCGCATGCCCCGGCCGTCTTGGACCCCTACGATATAGACACAACACAGACAGCATCCGAAAAGGACGTGAAAATAGATGACCACCGACAACATTTATGGCGGCGGCTCTCTAGGCCCAGATCGCCGTGTGGCTCTGGTCACAGGCGCCACCCGGGGACTCGGGAAAGCCATGGCGGAGGAACTTTTAGGATCAGGTTTCGCAGTGGCCTTCTGCGGGCGCACGGAAGACACCGTGAAGAGCCTGGCCAGCCAACTGTCCGCCACCGGACCGGTTATGGGTCTGGCTGGCGACTTATCTTCTGAACA
>JAKAAS010000516.1 GCA_021802225.1 Bacillota bacterium | reverse complement strand
TGCCACGTGCTGGCGGCTTTCGCCATTAAGCCAAAGAGCAATGTCGAGGGAGTCTGGGTCGGGAATTTCGTCGGCCGAGGCAATGGCGGGTCCCAGCGGCAAAAACTTGTCACAGGACTTTCCCAGAAGCCATTGGCTTGTTTTCATCTGCAAGTCACGGGCAGAGACATCATTGGCGATGGTATAGCCCCAGACGCATTGCAAGGCCTCAGCCCCAGACAAATTGCGGGCCTGGCGGCCTATCACAATGGCCAGCTCGACTTCGTAATCAATCTGCGAGGATGCCGGGGGCAAGGGAACCGGCTCCCGGTGAGCGGCCAGGGTATTGGAAAATTTGCTGAAAACCACGGGCGAGTCTGGCAGGGCCAAACCGCTTTCCTGGGCGTGCCGCCGGTAATTGAGCCCAATGCAGAAGATTTTCTCGGGATGGATGACAGCTGGCCGCCATGTGTACCCCCCCTCCGGCAACAAAGCCGCCATGTCCAGAACGGCCGCTTGGCTCAAGGATGACCCCTGCCAGCGGATGAAGTCGTCGGTCGTGCCGATGGGCGTATGATCCCACTCGGATGGGAGGACGGCCCAGTTGCCGTCCCGTCTCACTGCCACTCTTGCTTTATCCTCGTATACGATGTTGGCTATTTGCATGCATCTGCCCCCTGTTTTTGAATTGACAATCTGGACGGTTCGGAGCCGCAATGCTCCTCCCGCGCGCTGGTCATGGGGGATACGCGAACCCCGTCCCTTTTAGTAAAAAGTTAGACTTCTTCCCCTTATTTGGCAAGCGCGATCACAAAACTATGATATGGTGTTCTTCAAGTGATGCAAGCGGCCCGCCGCCCGCGTTCTAGACAATCAGGAAGGGGGGGCTATAATGCAAAGGTTTGATATTGCTGTGATCCCTGGAGACGGGATAGGTTTGGAAACGGTCCCGGCAGCGTGGCGTGTGCTGGAACTGGCGGGCTCCCTTTCCGGACAGTTTTCCCTGCGCCCGCGGACTTTTGACTGGAGCTGCCGGTATTACCAGCAGCACGGGGTGATGATGCCCTCCGACGGACTGGAGATCCTCAAGGATTTCGACGCGATATTTTTGGGAGCGGTCGGCTTTCCGCCAGTGCCCGACCACGTTTCGCTTTGGGGCCTGCTGCTGCCGATCCGCCGTACCTTTGACCAGTATGTGAACCTTCGGCCCGTGAAACTGTTGCGGGGCATTCGCAGTCCGCTGTGCGGATATACCGCCGGCGACATTGACTTTGTCGTGGTGCGGGAAAATACCGAAGGCGAATATTCCAACAGTGGCGGCCGGCTTCGGGAAGGGACACCACAAGAGGTCGTCGTTCAGAACAGCGTATTCACACGCTATGGCACGGAGAGAATTATCCGCTACGCGTTTGAATTGGCAAAGTCGTCCCGCCGGTCTCTCGCCTCCGCCACCAAATCCAACGGAATAAACTTTTCTATGCCATTCTGGGACGAGGTATTTCATGCGGTCGGAAAGGATTACCCGGAAGTTCGGCAGCAGTTGTATCACATTGATGCCCTCTGTGCATATTTTGTGACGCGCCCCCAAAGCTTTGATGTGGTCGTCGGGTCCAATCTGTTTGGGGACATTCTGACCGATATTGGAGGGGCGATCCAGGGCAGCATCGGGATTGCCGCGGCAGCCAACATCAATCCCGAGCGAAAGTATCCTTCGATGTTTGAGCCTGTGCACGGTTCCGCGCCAGATATTGCGGGCCAGGGCGTCGCCAATCCCATTGGGCAGATTTGGACGGCCAAGATGATGGTGGATTATCTAGGCTTCTCTGCCGTAGGGACGCGGATCCTTGAGGCCATCGAGAATGCTCTGGACCATGGCCGGAAAACGGCCGATTTGGGCGGGACCGAGACAACCGCGTCCATGACCGGGGCGGTGATGGACGAACTCCGCCAGTTGCTCCGCTAGAGCGCGGGGAGCCTGCGCTAATCGTGCAGTCCTCCCACGGATTTTGGCGCGGATGCCGCCCAGCCGCGATTCATCGTCGCCCACACTAGCAGCAGAGCTCCCACGAGGCGTACCGCTGCGGCAATTCCCGCGGCGAGCGGCACCCCAGAAATATTGAGAGCCGCAATAGACACCAGCGCCCCCATCCCTCCCGCCAAGTTGGTCATGATGCCGTAGGCGCTGATTGCCATCAGGCGGGTAGATTCCGGCACCACATCGAGAAGGCGTACAAACATCAGCAGGTTCATTCCGGCGCCAGCGATCCCCCCTAAAATATTCAAGAGGAGCACGTCACCCGTGGATGGCAGCATCATGTATCCGACGGGCACCCCCGCGAGCAGCAAAGCGGCAAATGGGACTAGGCGGGCCGTCGAAACAGGCTTTTGCAGACGCTTCCACAAGGGCAGGGCCAGCATGGTGGCGGCGCCGTTGGTGGCTGCCCATATCGCCATCCAGGCATTGGTGGCATGCAAGTCAGACACCTGGTAGCGTAAAGACACGGGCCAGAGGAAGATCCACCCAAAATAGAAAACTGCCCCGCCGAATACAAATCGCCGGTACAATACATCTTTCCACAAAGCCCGCCCTTCTTCATGCCACGTGGTGATGCGCGGGAGCGGGTAATCTCCTGCCCGGAACCTGAGGTAGATGGCAACCTCCCCTACGCCTGCAGCCGCAGCGATCAGGTCCAGCACGCCGTAGGCGTGCACCCCCGGGGCGTGGCCG
>JAKAAS010000515.1 GCA_021802225.1 Bacillota bacterium | reverse complement strand
TGAAGATACTCCCGAATGCCGTTCCGAAAAATTTCCGGTCCCAAATACTGTTCCATCATCCGCAGGACCGCGGCGCCTTTCTCGTAGGTCAGTACATCAAACATTCCCCATGACTCACTGGGGGGGCCAACTGGGTACTCAATGGGCCGGGTGGAGGCCAACCCATCTACCGCCAAAGCATAGGCGCGCCCGGAACCAAAGGAGGTCCACACATCCCACTCGGGATGCAGCGCATCACTGGCCAAAATTTGCATGAATGTGGCAAACGCTTCATTCAGCCACAGACCGTTCCACCACCGCATGGTCACCAGATCGCCAAACCACATGTGAGCCGTTTCGTGGGCGATGACCCCGGCCACCTGCAGCAGCTCCATTTGCGAGGCGTGGTCCCGGTCAATGAGCAGAGCCTCTTCGCGGTAGGTCACGCAGCCTAAGTTCTCCATAGCGCC
Source organism: Bacillota bacterium (assembly GCA_021802225.1). Next base: position 2,259 of record JAKAAS010000515.1, on the reverse strand, counting down.
GGCGGCGAATTCGGGGATGGCGACATGGTCCATCTTATCGGCCGGGCAGGGAATTCCGAAGTAGTTTTGAAAAAACCGGAGTGTATCCACCGCTGTCTCTTCCGCGAAATCGGTCAAATGACGGAATGCAGCCCGGGAGGCGATCCTCACGGGCACCTGGTCCATCATGACAGGAGGAGTCAGCTCAAAGGGCCCGACCACGAGCGCCACCAGATACGTGGACATCGGCATGGTGTCAGCGAACGTCAGCCGCCGCCTGCCTGCGCCGTCAAGTTCGCTCGCAGCCTCGCGGGCATTGGACAATCCGGTCAGTGCGGGGTCGATCACCAGGGTGACCGCAAAGACCGCCTTGAAGTCCGGTTCATCCCAGCAGGGAAATACCCGGCGCGCATCGGTCGCCTCGCACTGGGTCGACGCGATAGTCACAGGCGTCTTGCCAGGTTCGGTCACTGTCGTCCGGTAAAATCCGCGCAGGTCGCTGGCAAGCCTTCCATCAAACCGCAGCGACAGGGTATAGAGGCCTGGCTTGACGATCTCAGGCCAGCTAAGAACAACCTGCTCATCGGCCTCACGGTACGATATCCTGCCGGACAGCGCACCGGCTCCCGCAGATCTGAGCACGACGTCCTCCAGAGTCAAATTGACAGCATTGAGGATGAACTCCCTAACGCCGTCCACCACCTGAATTTCCACCGAAGCTCTTCCCGTGAACACGGCAGCCGGCAAGTCTGGCGCAATTTCCAACTCATAGCGTCGGGGCACCACGGTGTGCGGCAGCCGGTATGGGGCGTGTTCTGCCATTGTATCCCTCCGTAAGGGGCGTCAAGGCGCTTCCCTTTTAATTGTCCGCGATATCAAGCCGGGTGTTGGGTCTCGCGGGAGACAGACGCATCACAACCTCCGGCAACGCCTGACTATCCCTTTGTGACTGCCCGGGCTGACCATCGGCGAACTCTTTCAGCTTACCACTTGTTTCCAGATTTTTCACATCGGCGGGCTGGTTCCGGAACAGGAACGGACCGGGAGGCGGATCTCGTGAAATGCTGCCTGGGTCCCCCCTCAGGACACAGTGCTCGTCCTTGAGACAGACCAGAACTCTCACTTATTGACAAAATGAGGTAACGGAGTTACATTGTGAATGAAATCACAATCAAAAAGGAGGAGACATTATCATGGTCAGCAAATTTCCTGAATATGGGGTATTGTGGACGGGCCGCGTCGGAACGGCTCCTGTAGTGTTTTACCGCATACGGAATGCGTCCAGTTACTATACTCTCGCACGGTATCTCCAGCGCCATCCCGAATGGGACAGCAGCTTTCACTGGAAGGCGGGGCGCTGGACTGGATATCAGCGGGAATTGGAAGCCAAGGGTGCGGCGTGGATTCTTTACCAAGAGACCGCTCAGGGGTGGCGGGTAAGCGCCGCATCAGCACCGTGGGATGGGTCGCGTTCTCAACTGCCGAAAGCCTTAGCGGAGAAGATGTCCCTGCAAGTGTCTTGAAGGCCTTCCCGCTCCTCGGCAGATGCGCCTCCACGCATGTGTCTGAAGTAGGAAATAACCGACCCCGCCCAGAAGGCCAGGACCCGTGGCTAAAGCCAGCCACATCCACCCCGGCAAAGCCGCAGCGTCAGTCCCCACTAGCATCAGCACCATGAAGAGGGCCCAGAGACCTGGGATGAAGAACACGGGCCAGCGGTAAAGCCATCCATGCCTCGCAGCATTCGCGGACCATCAAGCGCAGTTCGCGGCCACTGACCCACTGGTCGCTGTCCACTATCAGTGACGGCAGCGGAGTGGCCCTGACTGCCGTGGATCCCAGATACCCCGGATGCAACGCCTGTGTGTCCATCTGCCCGCAGCGCAGCCTCCACATCACAGGGGGCGGCTATCTCCTGGAGCCCGGACCGCTCCGCGAACTCGTCCGTGTATCTTGGGTCCCCTGCCCTAATTGCGGGGAACCCACACAGGTGAACGTGGGCCAGCTGGAAAACATTCAGCACCGCCTGTGGGATGCGCACTTCCCGCTGTCTCTGTTAACCCGCATTGCCCTGTGTGACCGCTGCAAAGAGTCTGGACGCTGAGAGTGCACAGATAAAAGAAGCGCGGCCTGTTGTCGGAGCGGTTGCAGTCATGGTCTTGAGCATGAGCCGCGCTTTTGGCCCCGTATGCCATTCTTATTGGGCTGTGTCGCGCTGGCCCAAGTTCCTTTCACTCACACGCTCCTTACCGGGCCTCATCCTTGAAACTGCCGCCGGCC
>JAKAAS010000514.1 GCA_021802225.1 Bacillota bacterium | reverse complement strand
GAAGACACCGGTGAGTCAGTGACAAGCTTCCGGCCGCAGTGATAATCTTCGGCGAGCGGTTTCTTGAAATCGGGTGTCGCACTGTCCTCTCGTCAATTGCGCTCTGATCCGCGACCGCAAGCACCCCATTTCTGCGGCATAACAAATTTTTAATCCTCCCTTTGAGTGATACGCAAAAACGGCTTGATACCGTGATTTTAGTCCTTTTGCGCTCGCTAACTAGGAGGGTTCCGATAGTGCGGAATATGTGTCGACCGGTCCACCCAGCGGCGCACAAGGGTGGGGTCGAGGCTTTTTCCTGCCTCCTTCTCTAGCAAATTCCCAATCTCGGTCTGCGAATCGGTGGCCCGTAGCTGACGGTGGGACGCTACCAGCTGGCTATAATAATCCACTACGGCGATAATGCGGGCGATCAGGGGAATCTCCGTCTTCTTGAGACCTAAAGGAGATCCGGCACCGTCCCACCGTTCGTTGTGTGCCTGCAAGACCACGGAGATCGGTACGAGTCGAGGGTAGGCCGCCAGCCACCCTGCACCCCACTGTGGATAGTCGCCGGGATGGTTTTTTATCGTGGCCGGACCGGGTGGGGCAAATTCGACGAAAGGGACCAATTCCTGAAGCAGTGTCGCGAGTTCAGCGGTGCGCTGCATTTCGGAATTGCAGCCGATATCCCGGGCGAGGTCTCGAGCCCATTGTGCCATGGTCGCGGTGGTATCTTGTGGCCGGCCTTGGTGGTCGTCCACCAAGGCGGCCAAAACTTTGGCGCTGTGGGTATCTTGCGGCTCTCCCAGCGTTAGCAGAAGATTCTCTAAAGTAGCCGGATACAATTGGTCGCGGCCCCGTTCCTTGGCCTCATAAAGCGCCCAGTCTGCCGCCATGAAGAGGACGCGGGCGGTCGTGCCCATCGCCGGAGACGCTGCGACCCCGGCGGAAATGGTCAGCGGGGGCGGGAGAGCCTGGTGTATAGCGCGAATTAAGGCGTGAGCTTCAGAAATCCTGCCAGAATCCAATACCACGGCAAACTCATCCCCGCCAATGCGAAAGGCTTCCATCCCGTCTGTGACGTGCTGTTGAAGAGCGTGTCCCAGGGAAACCAGCGCCTGGTCTCCTGCCTGATGTCCTTGCGAGTCATTAATGATTTTGAGGTGGTCTAGATCACAGATCATTAATTGGAAGGGAATGCCCTGGTTATTCATGGTTTGAGTTTGTTGTTCCAAGCGGCCTTCAAAACGGCGGCGATTGCCCAGACCTGTCAGGCTATCTTCTTCAGCCTGGCGTTGGGTATCCTCAAAAAGTCGCACGGCAGACAGCATATTTTGCATCTGCGCGACGGCCAGTTCCACCAGGGTCTGTTCGGTGTCGTCCCAACGCTGTCCGACCTTTCGCATAATGATCAGGAGACTGCGCTGGAAGCGGTATGGACGCCACGGGAAGACCCGAGCCTCCATGGAGTGATTGACGGGCAGGGGGCGGCTGGAGCCAGCCGCAGGGGCGCCCCCCAAAAGGGCAATGCGCAAGCTGTCCGGCAGGAGCGAGCCGTCCCAAGGCACGACGCCCTCGCGCGCATTCTCCTGGTGACTGGCGGCATCAATTGACACCCAGCCCTCTGCATGCACCGTGTGCAAAAAGTCTCGGTAGAGGTTTGGGATGATGTCTGCATCGTGCCAGTCTTGCATAGTGTGTGCAGTCATTCGCAGGACTTCTTGAATTCCTGCGGCGTACCGCTGCAAGTACTGAGTCCGAGCCGCAATGATGGATTCTTGATTTTGGGTCACGGTGACCAAGGTGGCAAAGCTGGCGGCGATGGTGTCTCTCATTTCCAAGAAGGCATGGCGAATCAGGGCATATTCTTTCCAGAAGGCTGGGGGGCGCGTTATCATAAAGTTCCCGTGGGTCAGCGCCAGCAGATCTTGAACCAGTTCCCGGGTAGCTCGGCGGAGTGCGGTCAAACCTAAACCTGTTAGGGCCAGCATGAGAACACCCCAGAAAATCAGGACGATCCTCATGCGGTGCAGGACGGTTTGCAGATGGGACTCTTTCATCTGGATGAACTGGGCCGTGTCCCCATTGAACCGGGCAAGGGCGCTGGCGAGCGCCTGACTGACCGCCACATTCCCGATCGCCTGCAGGTGCAGCGCTTGCCGATAGTGTTGGCGCTGCATGTCACGAATGACGAGGCTCGCATCAGCCTGGTAGGCGTTGAAGGCCGTCTCCACGGGAGTCAAATCGCCAGTCAGAGGGGACCCGCGGCTCAGGCGAAGAGCCTGACGGTAAGCAGCAGAAAAATTGTCGCGGTCCTGAATAGCCGTCGCCAACGTCGTGCGCTGGAGGCCGGGAGGAGCGCCGGAATCTGGATCTAGACTCACATACATATTCAGAGTGCCATCATACTGGTCGAACGCTGTGCTGAGATTTGTAGAGACAGTCTTAAGCGATTGGGTGGACTGGGTCAATTGCGGCCATTGCTGCAATGCGTACCATGTGCTGAATCCAAAGGCGCCCAGAGTGATCAGGAGCAGCCCCACAATGCTCAGAAGCAGTGCCTGAAATGAAAGATGGCGGCCCTCAGGCTCGGTGTCCATGACGTCCCTCTTTTCGGTCTGTGGCGCATAGTTTCAAGTCTGGGGGGGAAGCTTTATGTGGCGCGACCTCATTCCTCGTCCCCTTAATAAGCAAACCCTTACATATAATGTCTAAGCATGGATATTCCCT
>JAKAAS010000513.1 GCA_021802225.1 Bacillota bacterium | reverse complement strand
CATCATGGAAGGTTATTCAATAGAAAGTCAATTGCACCACCATGGACTTAGGGCCACTATGCCTCGCACGGTGATTATGAGTGTGCTAGTCAAATCTGCCGACCACTTTACCATCGAGAAACTTTGGCATAGTGTTCAGGAAATAGTGCCCGAGATTGAGTTATCCACAGTTTACCGGGTGGTCCAAGCCCTCATTGGAGCCGGACTGGCAGGAGAGACACGTTTGCCGAACGGCATCAGAGTCATCGAAGCCTTAGCGCTGAGCCACGCTCACTGGGTGTGCAGCAGTTGCCAGCAAATCGGACATTTCAGCGACAGCACACTGGAGTCGCTCATCCTCAACCTAAATGTCTCGCTTCATGACACAGGCACGGTCCAGGGAATTCAAGTTGTAGCATGGGGCTTGTGCTTGCAATGTCAGGGGAGACCAACCAAAGCGCCCCCCTAGTAAAGAACGGGAGTGGCTGGACTTTTCGCAATTCTTCATGGTAGAACGAATCCAGGAGGGTATGCCGTTAATGATCATCAAAGAAAAACCTCCGCGGTATTCGTGGTTGAGCTTGTCCGACCTGTCTGGATTATCGATTGCCAGTGTTGCGCCCTTATTTAGTTTAGCGGCCGCCGGATCCGTGTTGCTGCGTTTGGCAGGGGCCGACGTAATGTGGGCGGTTATGGCGATTGCAGCCCCTTTCATTTTAAGTTCATGGTTGTTTCGCATGCTCAACCAGCACTATCCCAATACGGGGGCCTCGTATCACTGGTCCCGCCGCATTCTGGGTTTTGGCATATCACGGTACCAGTCGTGGATCCTCATGATGGCGTATTTCTGGTCTATTCCCCCTATTATCATCCCTGCAGCGGAGGAGTCCCTCAGTTTGGCAGGAATTTCCCAACCGCCCTCGTGGCTTGTTATTGTGGTCAGCGGTCTGTGGATCTCCTTGTCTGCATGGCTGCTGCTGCGCGGCAGCAAAACTGTGGCACGGCTGACCAAAGTATTCATGGCCATGGAATTGATAGCGGTTGCTGCGTTTTCCGTTTTCGGTCTGACGCACTGGCATACTATTGCCGGGAACCAAACAACTCCGTCCTGGCATAATTTCATTATCGCCATGGTGATTGGAGCAACTATCGTGGACGGATGGGAAATCGACAGCTACGCCGCGGAAGAGGCGGACGATCCCCGGAAGACGCCGGGAATGGGCGGCATTGTCGGTGCGCTGATGGTTCTCGTCTTTTATCTGGCCATGTTTCCTTTAATGCTCCACGGCACGTCCTTGGCAAATCTCGTCAGCCATCCCGATGTCCTGACAACATGGGCCCAAGCCTTGTCTCCCCATCATTATTGGGTTGCCATTATCCCAATCATCGCCTCGACAGCAGGTTCGCTATGGCTCACGACATTCATTCTCAGCAAGGCTCTGTACGCTATGGCTCGTGACCGGATGCTGCCAAGATTCTTGGCTTCACGGAATCATTTCCAAACAGCGACGTGGACCGTCCTATTACCCTTGGGATTCGGCTGGGCTGTTATTGCCATGCAGCTTTTGTTTTCCTCGTTGGCGGCCGTCTTTAACCTTGTCCTGAGTACTGCAGGGTTTTTCCTCATCTTAGAATTCCTCTTTGACAGCATCAGTGCCGCAGTCTTTCTTACCCGGATTCACCGCGGGGGAGTCCATGGTCTTGACCACAAGCACAGTGGGTTGCAAGCAGTGTCATACCTCACCACTGCCTGGTTCGCCATGACCGTTGTTGTGTTTCTCATCTATGGTCCAACGGCTATCGGCCACTCAATAGACACGATGATCGCCATCATGCTTGCCGCTGGCCTTGCGTTTACATTATGGCGCTTTGAGGGTCGATGGCGCGGATATCACGTCTTCAATCCGGACACTCGGGAATTGACGGTGGAACAGGGTGAGGAGTGATCGGTGTCCTGGAGCTGTCATTTCGTTGGACGTCCCAGCAGTCCTATAGGTTCCCACGCTATTTTGCCATCATAGGCGGGTCTGTTCTCTTGGCATCGTGCACTAAGGAGCCCCGTGGCAGTATGGCCGAGAGAAGGGTGTCCATCGCACGCCGCTTGGGATACCTTGCGGGCCGCATTGCGCCATCAAGTCGAGAGGTCGTGGATACGATGGAGCAAGTACGGTAGACAGGCATCGGGTGGATCGTCCCCGAAGGACTCTTGCCAGTCAAAGTGCCGCGCCGCTTTTCACAGGACACGGTGGACGTCTGGTCTGAAGACACGTACTTATGGGCCAACAGTAGCCGCCCATCAAGCCAGCGCTGGGCACGGGATTATGTACAATCTACCGCATGCACCGGAAATTTCTACTGTCTGTGGCTGTTGCCAAATCAATCCTCGACCCCTGTGAAGTTGGTGACTTGCCGCTCACCATTGGTGAGAATGCGTTGTGTTGCGGATGCGTAGGCTGGAACCGGGACCGATAACACAGGGATTAAAGCCGGAGACTCACCTGGCTTATTCTCCGGACATCGCCATTCGAAAAACCCTCTGCGAGTGAGGATGGACTCATCAGTATGGGCTATTTAGGCTGGCATTTCTGAAAGTTAAGATCTTAGAATAGCTCGGAGATATATCCTATTATTACTATGATCTGGTTAATAGGGTATGTGATCTAATCACCTTGGTGCTCAGGAGACCGGAAGCACGGTTTTCGTAATGCCCTTGTCCATCGACCGGGCACATCCCACATAA
>JAKAAS010000512.1 GCA_021802225.1 Bacillota bacterium | reverse complement strand
CGAAATGTACTATATTACGGGATTGATTATGGTCGCTGGCGCCGTCATTTACTTTCTGTTTGCCCGCAATGCGGAGTCTCTTCAGAACATGCTGCAGCAGGAAAAGCAGAAATCCGTCAAGCACCAGAGCGCCTGGAGACTGGGCATTACCTGGATGATGGGGTTTGTCCAAATCCCTTTGACGTGGACACTGTTCAGTGTGGGCGGATTTCTTCCCGCCTATGCCTACCATTTGGGATATCACACGAGCCAGGTTGGCACGCTGATGTTCGTTTGGGGCGTGGCTGGATTCGTCGCGGCTTTTGTGGGAGCATTCATAGGTGACGCCATGTCGGCCAAACATTCATCCCATTCCGGGATATTCCGGTCGCGCCTAAAGGTCATGACAGCCGCCAACATCCTTATGGGCCTGGGTGCCCTGCTAGTGCTGCTGCTAGGCCATGCTTCGTTCGGCCTGCTGATGTTCGCCGTCATCGTCAACGCGTTCATGATGATGCTCCCGCCCAATTACTGGGCTACCCCGGGAACGGTCTTTCCCCTCGCGCTGATTGGAGCCGGCGCCTTTGGTATGGGGCTTATTTCCAACTCAACAAGCGCGATCGGTCCCTTGGTGTCGTCTGCTCTGGTGCCCAATATCGGATGGGATGGCGTGTTCATCATCATGGCCGTCCTGGCTGTAATCGGGGTCATTCTCAATATCTTTACTGCGAGAATGCGATTGCCGTCGGAAGACACGGCTGCACCGCCGCTCTCCCAATCCACGGCTGAGAGGTAACGCAAAGAATCTGATTGAAGGCTGCAATCGTCAGCTGGGGGAATTGACCAAGCCGAATCCCAATTTACGAATGCCGAGGCCTTGGTCTCGATGCGCAAAGCGACTTGCAAGTGCCGGATTCGGTGTGCTCCGTAGCCGCTTGGGAGCCATGCCAAATGGAGCGGCCCTGACGTTTCTTCCCGAGACCTCGGCGCCGGGTATGCTTGACTCAAAACAGACCTCCACGCGGTCGCCAACTGCCCCGGCCTAAAGAGGCCGGGGCTTGTGAGCACAGGCTGGGTTGACCAACCCCCTGCATTTGCAACAGGTCGGTCAACGCACCGGCGATGCTTCCTCAGTCCGCTCCTTTTGCAAAGCGGGAATCATAAGGGCGAAAGGGCAAGCGCCGATCGCGACAAATCAGAAGCCGTTGAGGCCGTGTTCCGAGAAAACGGGCACGGGTACTGTTAGAGAGAGCGCGAGTGGCCGTTCACCACATGATGCTTTTCACGATTTGGTATGGCAACCCGTGCGGTTAAACCGGACCCCGGCAGTCGGGCGACCGGACTGGCGCTCGTGCGGGAAGGGAAACTGTGGATGTCGAGACTGGCGAAGTGATGCATTGTGCGGCCGTCTTGATGTTGCTAGAACTCAAGCATCGGGCCGTCATCCACGAGTCCTTAATGCGGCGACAGGGACACTGGCACTTTCGTCGGTCGCGACTGCGTTATCGTCCCGCACGTTTCAATAATCGCCGTAGGCCAGGCGGTGGGGTCGCACCGAGCCTGCAACATCGAGTAGACATGGCCATGACATGGGTGAAAAGACTGAGGCGGTGGGAACCCGTGACCGCCATTTCTCAAGACCTGGTATGCTTGGACATGCAGCTTAGACAAAATTCCGGGTCCTAAGAGCGGATGTCCAGTTTGGACGAACGCCGCCGTCTTCGTGGAGAGTTCTGTCAGCCCATCGGCCGACTGCCCCACTGGGAGCCGCCGGGTTTGAGCGGATCCTAGTGGGCCCCGAGTCTCTTCAGGACATTCTGGGGGCCCTGCTAGTGCTGCTTGTTCGCCGTCACGTCAACGCTTTCATGATGAAGCTCCCGCCCAATTACTGGGCTACCCCGGGAACGATCTTTCCCCTCGCGCTGATTGGAGCCGGCGCCTTTGGTATGGGCCTTATTTCCAACTGGGCGAACGCGGCTGGCCCCTTGATGTCGTCTGCTGGTGCCCGGCACCGGATGACATGGCGCGTTATCATCATGGCCGTGCGGCTGTAATCGGGATCGTTCTCAATATCTTTGCCGGGGGCACGCGTTTGCCGTGGAAGAGGCTCTCCCAATCCCCGGTAAGAGGCAACGCAAAAAGTTAGCCGCGGAGCTCTGCCTAGCGAACCTAGGTAGAGCTCCGCGGCTTGCGGGGCGATTGACCCTGCTCCCACCAGCATCAGGAAGCCTTTTGCTTCCCTACCACTGCAAGGACGCACCGTGACGGCGCAGCCACTTCTTTTGCACCTCATAGTCCGGATAGGCTTGTCCCACCGTTTTCCAAAAGCCATTCTTGTGGTTAGGAAACTGCAAGTGCGCCAATTCGTGAACCAAAAGATAGTCTAGGGCTTCTAGCGGCGCCTGGATAATCTGCCAGTTAATGGCTATCAAGCCATCTGGCCGGCAATAGCCCCACCGGGTCTTATATTCATTAATACGCAGCCCCGTGGGCTGGCAGCCCATGTAGCCAGCCCACTCGTTCAGACGTTCCGGCACTATGCGCTCCGCTTCAGCCCTGTACCATTCCGCCAGCAGATCCCGGAGCGTGGCGGGATCGACTGACTGGCCTTGAGTGCAGCGGACAGTCAGGTCCGATTCATCCATCAGTTCCACCTCGGTCACCAGGTATCCCGGGGTCTGGTCGATAACTAAAGTCACAGGCTGGCCCAGAAAATCGAATCGGCTTCCAGAGACAAAATC
>JAKAAS010000511.1 GCA_021802225.1 Bacillota bacterium | reverse complement strand
TTACGGGCGGCCAATCCTGCCTATCCGGATCGTCCGATGAATCCCCGCACGGATCGCGTGCAAGGCATTGTGACGGCGGTTCAAACCGCTCATCCGCCGATGTGGCCCTCGGCCCTGTCCCTCCCAGCCTCAGATCCTGCCGATCTGCTGGCGGGATTAACGCCCGAACAACAGGCTGTGGTGCTCCAGATGATTGAGCAGTTGCGACACGTCAACCCACCGCCCAAGCCCCCGCGTCGTTAGACCCACACCCAGGATTCTCATCATGAAAGGAGAAGTTTTTGTGCCCGAGCTCAGTACGCTTGTTTTGGATATCGAAACCATTCCGGACCCTATGGCCTCGCCAGACAACCCACCGGCTAATCCCAGGACGGACCAGGATGCCCGGCAACCGTTAAAGCCCGCCATGCAACAAGTGATTGCCATTGCCGTGGCTTGGATTGCTCCCACGGGAGCCTTGCGTCGGTTGACCGCCCTGGGGGAACCGACGTGGAATGAAGCCGCCCTGATCCGAGAAATGTTTCGCATCATCATGGAGGGCCGTCCCCGGTTAGTGGGGTGGAATACCCAGGGATTTGACTTGCCGGTTCTGGTTTATCGGGCCCTGGTGCATCATATCGCTGCCCCGGAGTTCTATCAGTTCGGAGAGCCGTATCAAGGCTATCGGCGCCGCTTTGATGAACATAGCCACATTGATTTGATGGACCTGCTCAGTTTTTACGGCGCCAGTCCCCGGCTCAAACTCGATGAAATGGCCCGGGTCCTCGGGATTCCGGGAAAATGCGGTCTCGATGGAAGTCAAGTGTGGCCGCTTTATCAAGCCGGGGATCTCCACACCATCCGCACCTATTGCGAAACGGATGTTCTGACGACTGCCTTAATCTATGGGCGCTATGCGGAACACCGGGGGTGGTGGAACACGACGCAGTTTACCACCTTTGAACAATCTGTGCGCGCCTGGTTGGATGTCCAAACGGATGCGAGATGGCAAGCCTTTCAGGCAACTTGGCAGCCCAGTTCCCGAGTCATTGGGCATGCCCCGTGGAGTGAGGACTCCACGCAAAGCGGGTCCAACACTTAGTCACGGAGGGGATAAACGATGCCGGAAACAATCGTATTTGCTGCATGGCTCGGGGGTATGCTGGTTCCTACGTGGTATGTGTTGTCCCACAGGTGGCGATGGGCATTATGGGCCTTACTAGGTATCCTGTTTGTGACATGGGTTAATGCAGCAGGATGGAAAGAAAATTTGCCCGCTGTAGCTACCCAAGTCTTTGTGGAATTCATAGGGTATGGCATTTTGGGATGGGCTGCTACCGTCGTCATACTTCGCTTCACACGGTGGAACAATCCACTCGTCAGTCGTTCTCTCTCAGTATTTTGGGTATTTGCAATGATCAGTGGATTTATTAGCACCCGTCCTGTGATAATGCAATCCTCTTCGATGCAGATCGTAAATCATCGTCTTGCTCAAATCTACGGCTCGATAATCCGTACGGCTTGGCGACAGGTCCTGCTCCTGACTCATCAAGCCACTTTTGGATCTATCTGGCTCCATCTAGTCGAGTTGATAATGATTGCTCTGATTTTCTCGTTGCCTGCATTATTGCCCAGAATAAGTCTCCCCCAGGGCTTAGCACGGACTTCCCTGGCATTGACCCTGCCTTTAGTCTGGCAAGGATTCTACAAGCTCGATCCCTCACCCGTATCATGGCCTCTGTACCTCTTAGTATGGGTCCCCTTTGGTATTGTGAGCACTCAATTTATTCTTCAACGTATGACAGCTCGTTACCCTTGGCTGCGCCCAGCCATCCTAATCGTTATTCTAGGGTTGGCGTGGTCCCCTGCGGTATCCGCAGGGCATCATGCGGCGAATCCCGCATTCCCCCCGGCTGTGTCGGGAGTTCTTTGGGCGAATCGTCAGGCCGCTCATTTTCGGTCTCCCATTCCCTCCGCCCCGGCTCCCTGGCTTGTCGATGTTTCTAAATCGCAATCGCATATGGCATCGGCCATTGCAATTAATCCCCATGCCAGTTTAGTACCAGGTGCGGTAAAAAGGCCGCCCCCCTCTTGGCATCCCATGCGCTTGACAACAGCCCTCGCGCAACGCACCCTCAATCATATGGTCGCATCCAGCCTCGCTTCGACAAGTCTTTGGGCACTGGCAGCCGCCATACTCGTACTTTTTTTGGCATTAGGCGCTCTTCCGGCAACGGGCCTCGCTGTAGGTTTGGGGGCCTCTGCCAGCATACTGTCCTTAGCCATTATTCGGGGACTAGAAATCCTGTGGCCTATTTCGCCTTACGCCTTAAATATTGCCAATTTACTCGCGGTAGGACTGTCCATCGACTATGCGATTTTTCAGATTCACGCCTTTCGGCAAGCGTGGCGGTCGGGAGAATCTTTATCACGTCCCATTCGAATCCAGCAGGCTCGTCACATGGCCGTGTCCCATGCCCAAGAAGCCTTGCCGTGGTCAGCCGGGGCTCTAATTGTCGCACTGATAGCATTCCCCCTAGCATTACCCGGGGGACTGGGATGGTCATTTGCTTTGGCTAGCGTGACAGCCACCGCGATGGCGGTATTATGCTCGCAATTTCTCGTGATTCCATTGCTCTCAGCCTATCCTGAATTCTGGTTCCGCATAAAATTACCGATTGCCTTGTCGGACATTCTCGACCGTACGTATCGTCACATTGGACGTTGGAGTGTGGTGTGGCCTGG